>NZ_BAAGGY010000015.1:0-96711 GCF_054658635.1 Agathobaculum sp. TL06 | reverse complement strand
CACTACACCGATATTGGTGTGGTTGGTTCCCTAAATGCCGCAAAAAGCGCATAAGAGAGGCAGGTATTGCTGCCGCAATACCTGCCTTCCCTTAATTTTTGAAGATACCCTTGTGAGGCCGCGCCTATGGCAGCTCTTTTTTATGCTTTCGGGAAACGCTATGCCTTCGGGAAACGCAGGGTGATGGTCGTCCCCGCGCCCAGCGCGCTCTGCAGTTCAATTTTCGCATGGTGCAGCGCCGCGCCGTGCTTGACGATCGACAGCCCCAGGCCGGTGCCGCCGGTCATCTTGCTGTGGCTCTTGTCCACGCGGTAAAACCGCTCAAACACCCGCGCCTGGTCCGCGGGCGCAATGCCAATGCCGGTATCCGACACCCGAATAAAGGGCGCGCCGCCCTCCGCTCCGGCTTCTATCGTCACGCTGCCGCCCGCCCTGTTATACGCAACCGCGTTGTCCGCCAGGTTGAATACCATCTGTTCGAGCGTGCGGCGCTGCGCCTGCACCGTGACCGGCTCCCCCGTCACGGCCAGCGCAACCTTGTTCGCCGCCGCCTTGTGCTGCAGCCGGTCGCGCACCGTGCCGCAGAGCGCCCGCAGCTCCACCGGCTCAAACGGGGCCGGCGCGCCGCCCTCGTCAAGCTGGGACAGGCGGATAATATCCTCGATCAGCGTCAGCAGGCGCACCGCCTCGGCGCGTATCTTGCCCGCAAAGGGCGCGACGTCCGCCGGCTTGACGATGCCGTTCTCCATGATCTCCGCATAGCCCATGATGCTGGTCAGCGGGGTTTTCAGCTCATGCGACACGTTGGCGGTGAATTCCTGCCGCTGGCGCTCAGCCTGGTCGCGCTCGGTGCTGTCCACCACGAACAGCACCGCCGCGTGGCTCTGCCCCTCCCCCGCGACCGAGCTGGCGGTCAGCGAGTACACGCGGCCGTCCTTTTCCATCCGCCCGTGCGCGCTCTCGCCGCCGAGCGCTTCCTCCACCACACGGACGTATTCCGGATCGCGGCACAGTGTCAGATAGCCGCCGGAGGCGCTGTCCTTGGGGAACAGGGCGCGCACCGCGCGGTTTGCGAACAGGATGTCGCCCATTGCGGAAAACAGCACCAGCCCCTCGTCCATGCGCGCGGTAACGTCGTCAAATTCGGCCTGCCGGCGCTTGAGCTCGGACATCTGCGCTTCTATCCTGCGGTTCTGCTTGGCCATGCGCTGCAACAGGGGGGAAAGCTCGTCGTATGCGTCGTTCTTGAGCGGGTCGTGCAGGTCAAGCGCCACGATCGGCGCGAGGAACACATGGGTCAGCCAGCTTGCGAGCAGCGCCGCCACCAGCAGCGCCAGCAGCACGATCAGCACAATCCACGGCGACGCCGCGGACAGCGCGCCGAACGCGCTGTCCGCAGTCGAGGCCACGCGCAGCACCGTGCCGTCCTGCAGGCGCTGCGCATAATAATAGGTCTGTTGGGAGAGCGTGTCCGACAGGCGGCTGGACGCCCCGACGCCGTCCCGCAGGGCCTGTTCGATCTCCGGCCGCTGCCGATGGTTCTCCATGCTGTCCTCGTCGCCCTGGTTGTCGTAAAGCACCGCGCCGTCCGCGCCGACCAGCGTGATGCGGTCGGTATAGCTTTGGCCGATCTCCTCCAGCGCGGCGCGGTCCCCGCGCTCGGCAATGCGCGCGATGTAGCCGCACTCGCCCGCGAGCCGCTCGCGCGCGTTACCCGACAGGCCGGAATGCACCGCCGCCAGCAGCAGCGACGCGGTCAGCAGCAGCGTGACCAGCGCGGTCAGAAAAATGCTTCCAAAGACGCGTTTTCTCATCGGGTTTCCCCCATCCGGTAGCCCACGCCGCGCACGGTTTCGATCAGCGCGCCGCCCGCGCCCAGCTTCTGCCGCAGCGTTCGGATATGCACGTCTACCGTGCGCGTCTCGCTCTCATTGCCGTAGCCCCAGATGTTTTCCAGCAGCACGTCGCGCGTCAGCACCGCGCCCTGGTTTTTCATCAGCAGGCAGAGAAGCTGGTATTCCTTGAGCGTAAGCTGCACCTCGTCCGCGCCCACATGGACGCTGTGCGCCCGCTCGTCCACGCAAATGCTGCCCGCCACCAGCGGACGGCCGCCGCCCTCGCCGGGCGGGTTGTCCTGGGTGCGGCGCAGCACCGCGCGGATGCGCGCGACCAGCTCCATCATGCCGAAGGGCTTGGCGACGTAGTCGTCCGCGCCGCTGTCCAGGCCGATCACCTTGTCGTATTCGGTATTTTTCGCCGTAAGCAGGATTACGGGAAGCTTTGCGGTTTCCCGCACCGCCCGCAGGCGGCGCAGGATGGAGATGCCGTCCTCGCCGGGCAGCATGATATCGAGCAGCAGCAGGTCGGGCTTCTGCTCCCGCAAAGCGGCGAACAGGGCTTCGCCATCGGCGAAGCCCCGCGCCTCCAGCCCCGTATTCTGCAGCGTATAGACGACCAGCTCCCGTATGCCGGCGTCGTCCTCCACGCAGTAAATCATGCGTTTCCTCCTTGTCGGCCGCGCCCGCGGCCGCATTTCCAACAGATTCTTGCGCCGGCAGACCTCAGTCGTGCGCGGACTTGTGCGTGCCGGTGATGGAGAATTCCACCCACTCGGCGATATTGGTCGCGTGGTCGCCGATACGCTCCAGATACTTGGCGATCATCAGGATATCGAGCACGCGCTCGCCCTCCTCCGGATTTTTGGCAATATCCGCGATCAGGTCCTGCTTGCACTGTGCGAACAGGTCGTCAACCACGTCGTCGTATTCGATCACGCTCCACGCCAGCGTCAGGTCGCGGCGTACGAACGCATCCAGGCTGTCCGTCACCATTTTGATGGTGGCCTGCGCCATCTGCTCGATATGCTCGTTATGGCCGCACGCGCCGGACAGGTAGGTGACGATTTCGGCGATATCGCTCGCCTGGTCGCCGATGCGCTCAATATCCGTAATCATTTTCAGCACCGCGGAGATCAGGCGCAGGTCGCTTGCCACCGGCTGCTGCTGCAGCAGGAGCTTGAGGCACATGGATTCGATCTCGCGCTCCTTGCGGTCGATCTCCTGGTCAATGCGAATGGCGGAGGCGGCGAGCTTGGCGTCGCCCGTCAGGAGCGACTTGACCGCGCTGGCGATCGCGTTCTCGCACAGCGCCCCCATGGCGATCAGCTCGTTGTTCAGTTCGACGAGCTGTGTGTCGAAACGGTTTCTCATCAGCCGAACCTCCCCGTAATGTAGTCCTCGGTGCGCTTGTCCTTCGGCATGGAGAAAAGCTGCTCCGTGTCCCCGACCTCGACGATCTCGCCGAGCAGGAAAAACGCGGTCGTATCCGATACGCGGGTGGCCTGCTGCATATTATGCGTCACCATAACGATAGTATAATCCTTTTTCAGTTCCAATACAAGGTCCTCGATCTTGGAGGTGGAGATCGGGTCGAGTGCGGAGGTCGGCTCGTCCATGAGCAGCACCTCCGGCTCCGCCGCGAGCGCGCGGGCGATGCAGATGCGCTGCTGCTGGCCGCCCGACATGGACAGCGCGGATTTCTTCAGGCAGTCCTTCGTCTCCTCCCAGATCGCGGCGCCGCGCAGCGAGCGCTCCACGATTTCGTCCAGCTGCACGCGGCTTTTGACGCCATGTGTGCGCGGGCCATAGGCGATGTTGTCGTAAATGGACATGGGGAACGGGTTGGGCTTCTGGAACACCATGCCCACGCGCTTGCGCAGCAGGTTCACATCGCAGTCGTGGTAAATGTCCTCCCCGTCCAGGCGGATATCGCCCGTGATCCTGCAGCCCTCGACCAGATCGTTCATCCGGTTGAGCGAGCGGAGCAGCGTCGATTTGCCGCAGCCGGACGGGCCGATAAACGCCGTGATCTCGTTGGCCTTGATGTCCAGGTCAATATCATGCAGCGCATGGAAATCGCCGTAATGCAGATTCATGCCGCGTATTTCGATTTTATTCTCGTTCATGCTATCCTCCGATTACTTCTTGGTCAGCTTTTTGGCCACCAGCGCGGACAGGCCGTTCATCAGCAGCACAACCACCAGCAGCACGACCGCGGTCGCATAGGCCTCGTTCATGTGCAGGCCCTCGCCCGACAGGACGTACATATGGATGGCAAGCGTGCGTCCGGACTGCAGCAGGCTGGGGATCTGCGCCATCGTACCCGCGGTGAAGATGAGCGCCGCCGTTTCGCCCACGATGCGGCCAATCCCCAGGATAACGCCCGACAGGATGCCGGGCATGGCGCTCGGCAGCACGATGCGGAACACCGTGCGCAGCCGTCCGGCGCCCAGGCCGAACGAGCCCTCACGGAAGGAATCCGGCACGGCCATCAGCGCTTCCTCCGCGGTGCGCATGATGAGCGGCAGAATCATGATGGCCAGCGTCATCGCGCCCGCGAGCAGCGAGTAGCCCCAGTGCAGGTAAGTGACGAAAAACAGCATACCGAACAGGCCGTACACGATGGACGGGATGCCGGAAAGCGTTTCGGTCGTGATGCGGATGACGTTTACCAGCTTGTTGCCGCGCTTTGCGTATTCGTTTAGGTAAATCGCCGTGAACAGGCCGAACGGCACCGCGATCAGCAGCGCGAGCAGTGTAATCTCCACCGTTGTAATCATGGCCGGCACCATGGAAACGTTGTCCGAATTATAGGTCCATGCGAACAGGGAGGGCTTGAGGTTCGGGATGCCCCTCCACAGAATATAGGCGATCAGGAACAGCAGCATGGCGAACGTAATCACCGCCGCGCCGTATACCAGCCCTTTCTGCACCGCCGCTCTGCCCCTGCCGTACATACGCTCCGGCTGCGGCTTGCTCTTTACGGCCGGCTTGGCGGCCGTTTTCGCGGTAGTCATGTGTCCTTCCTCCTTTTCAGTACAGAGAACGCCAGATTAATCAGCAGGATAAACACGAACAGCACAACGCCGGTCGCAATCAGCGCCTCGCGGTGCAGGCCGCTCGCGTAGCCCATCTCAATGACGATATTCGCGGTCATCGTGCGGATGCCCTTGAGAAAATCGCCGGTCAGACGCGGCTGGTTGCCCGCGACCATGATAACCGCCATGGTTTCGCCGATCGCGCGGCCGACGCCCAGCACAATACCGGCCAGCACGCCGGATTTTGCCGCCGGCAGCATCACCGAAAACACCGCCCGCTCATGCCGCGCGCCCATGGCGACCGCGCCCTCGTAATACGAGCTGGGTACCGCGCGCAGCGCGGCCTCGGACACGCCGATGATGGTGGGCAGGATCATGATGCCGAGCAGGATGGACGCCGACAGGATGGTCGAGCCGGAGGAAATCTTCGAGCCGAACAGCTTCGCCACCTCCAGCACAGTCGGCACGATGACCACCATGCCGAAAAAGCCGTATACGATGGAGGGGATGCCGGCCAGCAGCTCGGTGCAGGGCTTGAGGATGCCGTAAATGCGCTTCGGGCAGTAGAACGCCATGAAAATGGCGGTCAGCAGGCCGATCGGCACGCCAATGAGGATCGCGCCCGCCGTGATGTAAATGCTGCCGACGATCATCGGCAGGATGCCGTAAATATCGTTGCCCGGCTTCCAGGTCGTCCCCGTCAGGAAGTCCAGCAGGCCGATCTCCCTGATGGCCGGAATGCCGTTGGCAAACAGGAATATACAGATCAGGGCGACTGCCAGGATGGAGGCCAGCGCGCAGAGGAAGAACACGCCGTGCATCACGGTTTCGCGCAGGTTCGCGCCGCCCTTCCGGCGGATTGCAGATTCGTTCATGTTTTCACCCCATAGACAGTGGGAAAGGGCGAAACGGATTTCGCCCTGTTTTCCCTTGTTTGGTTATCTTTTACGCCGCGACTTCGGACCAGTCGGTGAGCTCGCCGGTGTAAATGCCCTTGATCTGATCCATGGTCAGGTCTTCCACCGTGTTCGCCGGATTTACCACCACGGCGATGCCGTCCAGCGCAATTGCCGTGCCGGTCAGTTCCGCGGTCTCCTCGTCCTTCAGCTCGCGGGACGCCATGCCGATGGCAAACGTGCCGTCGATCGCGCCGGTCATGCCGGAGGTAGAGTCCGAGGTCTGCAGCTCAATCTGCGCGTTCGGGTTGAGCGCCTTGTACGCTTCGATCAGCTTTTCCATGACCGGAGAAACCGAGGACGAGCCGCCGACCGCGATCTGACCGGAGGAACCGTCCGAGGTGAACGCCGCGGCCGCGTCGTCAATCTTGATGTAGCCCTCTTCCTCAACGATGGCCTGGCCCTCCGCGCTCATGATGAAGTTGATGAAATCCTTGGCAACGCCGGTCGGCTCGCCCTTGGTTGCAATGTTGAACGGACGGGACAGGGTGTAATCGCCGCTCTTGACGTTTTCCACCGTGGCTTCCACGCCGTCTACCTGAACCGCCTTGACGGTTTCGTTCAGCGAACCGAGCGAAACATAGCCGATCGCGCTCTCGTTGCCGGCAACGTTCGTCAGCACAACGTCGGTCTTGTTGGCGATCTCCGCCTCGGCGGTCGTGTTATCGACCTTCTCGCCGGCATCGTTCTTTTCCTCCACGCCGGTCAGCTCAACGAACGCGCCGCGCGTGCCGGAGCCATCCTCGCGGGAAATCACGGTGATCGTGCCGGATACGCCGGACGCCTCGCCGCCGTTGTCCGCCTGGGCCGCGCCGTCCGCGCCGTAGGAATCGTTGCTGCCGCCGCAGCCTGCCAGCGCGCCGCACAGCATCAGGCCGGCGAGCAACAGGGATACACTCTTTTTCATAACTGCTATTTCTCCTTTTGTTTTTGTTCTGGTTTTTGGTACAAGACCATATTAAAAAAGTTATGTTAAATCCAAAAGACAAGGTTTGTAAAATCCGCGTAAAGTGAAAATCCTTGTGTAAAGTGTGCAAAAAAGGACGGTGAAACGCCTGTTTCACCGTCCTTTTCACTTGTTTCCGGCCGCACACCGCTATATTTTGCACTGTGGGTATATTTGCCCTTTCCCGCAATAAAAACAGCGGACCGCCGTAAAGCGGTCCGATGTTTGTCACGTCCCGACCCGTTTCCTCCGGAAATACCCCAGGTACAGGATCGCCGCCGCCAGCGACCAGAAATAGGCCATCATGTACGGCACCTCAAAAATATTTTCAAAATAACAGTGCGTCAGAACCCCGCACATACCCGCGAACATAGACACCACCAGCACGCGCGTCCGGTCGGTTTCATTGAACTTTGTGCGGCCGATCGCGCGCAGGCTCCACAGAATCATGCCGATCAGCAGGATAATAAAGAAGATCAGCCCCAGATACCCCATTTCGACCAGCGTTTTGAGGTAATAGTTGTCCATATAGAAGTAAGAGAACGTGTCCGATTCCTCAATGATCTTGTTCTGCATCGCAACCGCGCCGCCAAACCGTCCCAGGCCAAAGCCCAGCAGTGGGTTGGATTCCTGCAGCAGGTCGAGTCCGGTTTCCCAGCGCACCATACGGCCCGCGCGCTGGCTGGCCTCCATATAATCCGCGGTAAACAGATAGGTGATGCGGCTGGCAATGGAGGGAATCGCAAGCAGCGCGCCCGCGCCCGCCACGCCCATCAGCGCAATCAGGCGACGGTCCAGAAATACCGCGAACACGAGCACCGCCACCGCAAGGCCGCCCCACGCGCCCTTGGAAAAGGTGAAGATGATGGACAGGCACATCATGCCGGTTGTGCCGATTGCCAGCACCTTGACCCACAGCTTTTTGCTGTAGTAGGCAATGCCCGCCACCAGCGGCGCGAACAGCACCAGCAGGCTGCCCATGATGTTCGGGCTGCCCGTGATCGAATAAACGCGTGTGCGCACGCCCTCTTCGGTCTGCGACACCCAGGACGCCGGTATCGGCGCGGCGACGATATACTGGTAGATGCCGTGCAGCGCGATCACGACCGCCATCGCCACCAACGCGCCGTAAAAAAGCGCGAAGTCGCGGTCGTCTTCGATCAAGCGCGTGACCAGGAAGAACCAGAACAGGTATTGCACGACCGCGCGGTATCCGTCCAGCGCGATCGAAGGATAGGGCGACACCGCGCACATCAGGAAAAAGCCCACGCCGATAAACAGCAGCAGGTAGGCGTCCACCGGCGTGGCGCGCGAGGCAAGCGGCGCGCGTCGCATCGCCGTGTGCCACAGCAGATAGCCCGCCGCCGCGAGCATCAGGCATTCGTCCCAAACTGAAGCGAGCAGCGGGATATTGATATAGCCCGGCAGCACCGACCGCAGGAAATAGTCGATCGGCAGATACAGCGCCAGGCAGATCAGCAGCAGGCCGCGCATACCGACAAAGCGGAACGCCTTTCCCACAACGCCGCCCGAAGCCGCCCGCGCAATCGGATTCCAGACCGCGAGGCACAGCCGGTAGACCAGGCTTTGCGCGGCCGCGTCGCCCAGGCGCTCGACCACGCGCCGCAGCGCCGCGAGCAGGCGCGCATAGCCGCTGTTCGCCGCCGTACAGCTTGGCGCGCTGCAGAAGCCTTCCCACACCCGCCGGAAGCGCGAATACGGGTACGCCGCGCGGATCTTCCCGAAAAAGCCCGCGATCGCACCCTCATGGTACCATTCGCGCAGACGGAGCAGCGCCCGCGCCAGCAGGCTGTTTTGTAAAATCGCTTTCATAGGCTTATTCCGCGGACGCCGCGATATCGACCGAGTCGATGTTGCCGGTCGTCTCAAAATCGTTGGTCTTTACGATAAAGGTGCGGCCCGCGCGCACCTCCTGCGTGCCGATCGACGGGGAGGCGGTCCCTTCGGGTACGGTCGTCTCGATCGTAAACACCAGGTCGCGCTTATCCGGATCGCGCGCGGTGACAATGCGGCCGTCCGCCGTAGTCACCTGCTGGTCGTACGGCTCGATCTGCATATCCGTGATGACCGCGCTGGTGTACGAATTGCCGCTGACGATCTGCTTGCCGACCTGGCTGTTGCGCTCAACCTCCGCCACGAGGAACGGCGTCGCGCCGCGCACACGCACGATCATGGTCATATCGACCTGCTTCGCCGCCGCTTCCGCGATCTGCGGTGCAAACAGCTTGTAGCCCACGCCCGCTGCCACGGCGATCACTGCCAGCAGAACCAGCAGGTCAACGACGTTGATGACGCCGAACAGCTTCCCTTTTTCGTTAATCAGCTTCATATGTTTCCTCCGTTGGTATGTTTTCGATACAATTTACTGCATCATTATACCACAGCGGCACGGGGCGGACAAGCACTTTATCCCAACAGCGCGCGCAGCCAGTCCACGACCCCCCAGCGGAATTCGAGCGCGCCGTCGTCCCCGTCCTCCTGCCGGCCGACGGTTTCGCTGCCTGCGATTGAAAACGCCGTACACCACCAGGCCCCGCGCGGCGCGTCCGGCCAGAACGCGCCGGAAAGCAGCACACAGGCCGCGGCCAGCAGCGCTGCCAGCGTTTCCCTGCCCTGTTTTTTCATGATAAAACCGCCTCCCGTCATCTGGTGTTCCCAGTATGTCCGGCAGGCGGCGTGGTTATACCGTCTCGGTCAAAAATGTATCCGCGAAGCGCCGGCCGAGCATCTTCGCAGCGGTTTTTGCGCGCCCCTCGTCGGAAAACAGCCCGTAAACCGTCGGACCGGAGCCGCTCATCAGCGTCCCGTTCGCCCCGTTTTCCGCAAGGAACTCCTTGATTTCACCGATCTGGCGGCGTTTTGCCGCTGTGACCAGCTCCATCACGTTGGACAGCCGCCTGCACACACCGGCAAAGTCGCCTTTGTCCAGCGCTTTGAGCATGCCCGCCGTATCCGGCCGCTGCCGGATATCGACCGCATCGATCGCCTGGTACACCTCCTTGGTGGAAACCGCGAACGGCGGCTTGCACAGCACAACCCAGCAATGCGGCATGGCCGGAAGCGCGCTCAGCTCCTCCCCAATGCCCTCGGCCAGCATGGTGCCGCCGCGCAGGCAAAACGGCACGTCCGCGCCCAGCTTCAGCCCCATCGCGCACAGTTCCTCATCGGTCAGCCCCGCCGCGTGCAGCGAAGCGAGCGCGCGCAGTACGGCCGCTGCGTCGGCCGAGCCGCCGGCCAGCCCCGCCGCCACCGGAATGCGCTTTTCAATGTGGATTTCGCAGGTTTCCAGCAGGATACCGGTCGATTCGTAAAACAGCTCCGCCGCCCGATACGCCAGGTTGCGCTCGTCCACCGGCAGGTAAGGCAGGTTACAGCGCACCACGATGCCGCGCGGCTTTTTTTCCCCGTGCGTCACCACGACCCGCACCTCGTCGTGCAGGGCGACCGACTGCATCACCATTTTGACCGTATGGTAGCCGTCCTCCCGCTTACCGGTCACGTCCAGCGTCAGGTTGATCTTGGCCCGCGCGTATACTGTGGTTTCCGTATTTGTGATCTCTTGTTTTTTTCCAAAAAGCATGTTTTCTCCCAGCTTGTGTCATATTATAGTTGCATCTGTTCGGGCCTGCGCTCCCGAAACACGGTCACGGAGGTAAAGCCCGCGTCACGCGCGTTCCGCACGCAGTCGGCAACGCCGCGCCCGACCGTGTCCAGCGTATGCGAGTCCGAGCCGATCGAGATGCGCTCGCCGCCCAGCCGCCGGTATTCATACAGGATGTTCTGCGGCGGGCCGACCTTTTTCTGCCAGCTCCCCAGGCCCGCCGCGTTCAGCTCAAACGCATAGCCGTGCGCGATGCAGGAGCGCAGAACGTCCTCCACCCGATCCATGTACTGATCGAACGAGGGGATATACTCCCCGTGGCGCATGACGCGCAGCGGATAATCGATATGCGCCAGCACATCAAACCCGCCGTGCTCGGACACCTTGAGCAGCTCGCTGAAATAATCCTTGAGGAACGCGTCGCAGTCCAAGCGCGCAAAATCATGGAAATAAATATCCAGATCGTTCGGCATGACGTGCAGCGAGCCGATCACCATGTCGAGCGCGTGCGAGCGGAGGAACGCGTCCGCCGAAGGGTCGGCGTGGATCTGTCCGATTTCGATGCCGACCAGCACCTCGAGCCTGCCCGCAAAGGCCTGCTTTGCCGCCCGAATGTCGCGCAGGCAGGCCTCCACATCGCGGTTTTCCGACGGGCCGCGGCGGTGGTAATAATCCAGGTGGTCCGTGATGCCGATGATCTCCAGCCCCGCGTCCAGACAGGCCTGCGCCTTCTGCAGCGGCGTTTGTGCCTGCGCCGCGTCCACTGAATACTCCGTGTGCATATGCAGATCTACACGCATGGTTTTCCTCCTATACCAAGACAAAATTCAGCGCGAGCTGGACAAAGCACGCGACGATTGCCAGCGTCATGCCGGCGTTCCCAAACACCGCGCGCATCGAGGGCGCGCAGGGACCGTGCGCCCATACCTGCCGTTTCCAGCCGCGCACCAGCAGAATGACGCCGGCGATCGTCAGCGCCAGCCAGCTCAGGCCGTACAGCGCCAGCAGTCCCAGGCTGTCCGGCAGCAGCAGCGGGACGCCCGAACCATACAGGTTGAACAGCATGTGCAGCACAACCGGCGTCCGCAGCCGTCCGGACCGGAAATACGCATAAGCGAGCAGCAGGCCGAGCGCAAACGCATAAAAGAACTGCCCCAGGTTGGCATGGTACAGCCCGAACAGCAGCGCGGACACAAATGCGGCCGGCTTCTCGCCGTACCGCGCGAGCCGCCCCGCCAGCAGGCCGCGGAACAGCAGCTCCTCGCACACCGGACCGATCAGGCACGCCCCGACCAGCACCACCGCGGTCGGGTACAGGCTGAACGCCTCGCTCACCAGATCGACCGGCTCGCGGCCGGACAGCCGGTAGGCCAGATCGTTGAGCGACGAGCCCAGCAGCGAGCAGAGCCACATCAGCGCCGCGCCGATCACGAACCACCGCCCCATCCGGCGCGCGCCGACGGGCGCAGGTGTCAGCGGCGTGCGGGGTATGCTGCGGCAAAGCGCGAACGCCGCGGGCAGGGACACGATATAATGCCCCACCAGCGCGAGCAGGTAGTACAGCCCGTAAGGCATCACAACGCCAAGCCCCCAGGCGAGCGCCTGGTCGGCAAACGCCAGCGCGAACTGCCACACGGCCGCCCAGACCACGACCGCCAGCAGCGCCCAGCCCAGATGCGCACAGTGCTTTTTTTCCTGTTTTTGCTCCATATGCCCTCCTCATGGCAGAAAAACAGGGCAAAGCCATCGCCCCGCCCTGTTTTATGCCGATCTTAGTGGTTCGCTTCGTTTACCAGACGCTCGGTGTCCTTTGCGATCATGAGTTCCTCGTTGGTGGGGATGACCAGCACGCGCACACGCGCCCAGTCGATGGAAATATCCATCTGGCGGCCGCGGTATTTGTTCTTCTCCGGATCGATCTTGATGCCGAGGTACTCCATGTGCTCGCACACGTCCCAGCGAACCGAGCGGTCGTTTTCGCCCACGCCCGCGGTGAAGATGATCGCGTCCACGCCGCCCATTTCCGCAATATAGGAGCCGATGATCTTCTTGACCGAAAGGTTGAACATATCCTTGGCCAGCGCCGCGCGGGAGTTGCCCTCCTCTACCGCCGCGTCCAGATCGCGGAAGTCGGACGACACGCCCGAAATACCCAGCATGCCGGACTTTTTGTTCAGGATGTTGATGACCTCATGCGCGGAAAGCTCTTCATGCTCGGACAGGAACTCGATGATCGCGGGGTCGATGTTGCCCGCGCGGGTACCCATCGGCAGGCCGTCCAGCGGCGTGAAGCCCATCGAGGTATCGTAGCTCTTGCCGCGGTTGATCGCGCAGATCGACGAGCCGTTGCCCAGGTGGCAGGTGATCAGGCGCAGCTCCTCCATCGGGCGGCCGAGCATTTCCGCCGCCTGCTGGGAAACGTACTTGTGGCTCGTGCCGTGGAAGCCGTAGCGGCGGATCTTATACTTCTCATAATATTCATAGGGAATTGCATACATGTAATGCGACTGCGGCATGGTCTGGTGGAACGCGGTGTCGAACACGGCGACCATCGGCACATCCGGCCCCATGACCTCGCGGCACGCCTGAATGCCGATCAGGTTGGGCGGGTTGTGAAGCGGCGCGAGCGGCACGCAGTCCTCGATCGCCTTAAGCACCTTTTCCGTGATAATCACGCTGTCCGAGAAAAACTCGCCGCCATGCACCACGCGGTGGCCGACCGCGTCGATCTCGCTCATCGAGGCGATCACGCCCTTTTCCGGATCGAGCAGGATATCGATGACCGCCTTGATCGCCTCGGAATGGGTCGCCATCGGCGTTTCGATGCGGTATTTCTCCTCGGATTTATTTCCCGTATGCGTCAGCACACCGTCGATACCGATGCGCTCGCAAAGGCCCTTTGCCATGACCGCGTTCTGCGCGGTGTCGAGCAGCTGATACTTCAGCGAGGAACTGCCGGCGTTGATGACCAGAACTTTCATTTGCCATTACTCCCTTAAGTTTTTTAGCGGCTTGCACAAACCCGCATTAATCGATATAATGATTCTACAAGCCTATTCTACACGATTTCTTGCAATTGTACAAGCCATAATTTACACAGGATGTACCAAACTTTGTATTATTTTCAGGAGATTTCTATGACTGTTTGCGGCATCGTCGCGGAATACAATCCGTTCCACACCGGCCACGCGCACCACATCGCCCAAACGCGCCGCGCGCTCGGCGGGGAGGCGGCCATCGTGTGCGCGATGAGCGGCAACTTCGTCCAGCGGGGGGACTTCGCCGTGCTGGACAAATACGCGCGCGCCGAGATGGCGGTGCGCGGCGGCGCGGACCTGGTGGTCGAGCTTCCCCTCGCGGCGGCGCTCTCCTCGGCGGAGGGCTTTGCGCGCGGCGCCATCGGCGTGCTGCGGGCGCTTGGCTGCGGCGTAGTGTCGTTCGGCGCGGAAACGCCGGATACCGCGCTGATCGAGCGGGCGGCGCGGGCGCTCGACGCGCTCCCGCCTACGGGCGGCGGCGCTTCCCCGCTGTCTTACGCAGCGCGGCGGCAGGACGAGCTGCGCCGGCTGGATGAGCGGGCCGCCGCCCTGCTGGACACGCCCAACAATACGCTCGCGGTCGAATACTGCCGCGCCATGCTTCCCTATGGCATGCGCCCGCTCGCGGTGGCACGGCGCGGCGCGGCGCACGATGCGGACGCGCCCTGCGCGGGCTTCGCTTCCGCCAGTCTGCTGCGCGCGCAGCTCCGCGCGGGCGAAACCGCCCGCTGCGCGCCCTATCTGCCGCCGGACACGCTGGCGGTATGGCAGCGTGCAGTGCAGGCCGGCGCCGCGCCGGTCAATCTGCCGGAGGACACGCTGCTCGCCCTGCTGCGCGCGGCGCTGTTCTCGGGGCGGCTGTCCGCCGGAGCGGGCGACGGCTTTGACGAGCGCCTGCAAAAAGCGGTCTATGCGGCGGTTTCGTTCACCGACGCGGTCGAACAGGCCCGCACGCGCCGCTTCCCCGCGGCCAGGGTGCGCCGCGCCCTGCTGCGCGCGGCGATCGGACTGCCCGCGGACGCGCCTGTCCGGCCGCAGTACCTGCGCGTCCTCGCCCTCGGGCCGAAGGGCCGCGGGCTGCTCCGCGGCCTGCCGGACCGCCCGCCGGTCATCATCAAGCCGGTTTCGGAAAAGCGCCTGCCTGCGGCGCTGCAGCCCGCGCAGGCGCTCGACTGCTTCGCGGACGACCTGTACGCCCTCGCCTGCCCTTCCCCCGCCCTGCGCGCGGGCGGCAGCCACTACCGCCAAACCCCGTTTTATCTGCCGCACGGCTGATGTCCCGCCGACTTGCCCGATGGAAAAGATTTTTTCACATCTACTTGACCTGATGGAGTAATTCTGCTACAATTACTCCATCAGATGAAGTATGGAGGTGCTCTTGTGCTCGGCAGCGACGTTATGCGCGGTTATAATGATATGCTCATCCTGTGCCTGCTCTGCGAGGGCGACAGCTACGGCTACGCGATTTCACGCGAAATCGAACGGCGCAGCGGCGGCGCGTACCCGATCAAGGAGACCACGCTGTATGCCGCGTTCGGACGGCTGGAAAAACAGGGCTACATCGTGTCCTATCAGGGCAGCGAAACCCAGGGCAGGCCGCGCACCTATTACACCATCACGGATGACGGCCGCAAAGCCTATGCCGCCAAATGCGCCGAATGGCGCATCCTGAAAATCGTAGTGGACTGTTTTGCAAAGGAGGATATGAAAGATGGAAGCGATTCGTAACTATGTGGAGGCATTATTCGCCATTCTGCCGCAGCGCGAGGAGGTGCTGCGGGTCAAGACCGATATGCTGGCAAATCTGGAGGACAAGTTCCGCGCCCTGCTGGAGGAGGGCAGGAATGAGGAGGAAGCGACCGGCATCGTGCTCGCGTCCATCGGCTCGGGCGAAGAACTGCGGGAGCAGTTCGGCACACCGGCGCCTGTCGCACCGGCAGCATCCGTACTGACAAGACGCGTTCTTCTCATACTCGCCCTGCTCACGCTGGTGCCGCTTGTGATGATTGCCGCCCGCCTGTGCTTCACCTCCTCCCTGCTGGATAACGGGCAGGTCTGGTGGCTCATCAAGTATACGGTCGCAGGCATCGCCGCTGTGTTCGCCCTGTACCGGCTGACCTGCCGGCAGGCCGCCCGCCGCGGCATCCCGCTGCGCCGCTCGGTTGTTTTCCTCGGCGTATCGCTCCCCACCGCCTGTGTGCTGTATCTGCTTCTCGGTTTATGGCACGGCCTGTGCTGGGAGATCCCGCTCGCCTATTTCCCCCTCTGCTGCCTGACCGCACTGGCGCTGGAAGCCGCCGCGCCCTCGCTTCCCCCGCAGCCCTGCGGCAAGCATTGACATCCCCCCTCTTTTGTTTTACAATACGGTTTAGTACAGTAAAGCAAAAGAGGGTTTTCTGTTATGATCGGGCTGGGTACCATTGTCAACTGCATCGCCATCGCCGCCGGCTCCTCCCTCGGCGTTTTCCTCAAGGGCGGCCTGCCGCGGCGCTTTGAGACCACTATCATGCAGGCGCTCGGCCTGTGTACGTTTTTCATCGGCATCGGCGGCGCGGTGAGCGGCCTGCTGACCATTGCGGACGGTTCGATCGCCACCCAGCACACCATGCTGCTGGTGCTGAGCATGGTGCTGGGCGCGCTGATCGGCGAGGCGCTCGATATCGAAACGCGGCTCAACGGCTTCGGCGCCTGGTGCCAGGCCCGCTTCGCGGGCGGCGGCGAGGACGGAAAGTTCGTCGAGGGCTTTGTCGCCTCCTCTTTGCTGTTCTGCGTGGGCGCAATGGCGATTGTCGGCGCGCTGGAGGACGGGCTGAACGGCGACCCCTCCATCCTGATCGCCAAGGCCGTGCTGGACGGTGTGGCTGCCATCGTATTCGCGGCCTCGCTCGGCAAGGGCGTTTACCTGTCCGTGCTGCCGCTGCTGGTATACGAGGGCGGCATCACCCTGCTCGCCCGTTTTATCCGCCCCTGGCTGACCGACGCGCTCATCAGCCAGATGTCCTGCATCGGTTCGGTGCTGATTTTTGCCATCGGCTTCAACCTGATGTTCGATAAAAAGGTCAAGGTCGGCAACCTGCTGCCCGCCATCTTCCTGCCGGCCGTGTTTTTCCTGCTCTCCCGCTTTTTCCCCGCGCTGGGTACGCTGTAGGCATGCCTCCGCCCCGCGCGGGAAAAATTTTTGTGATATCCGCCCCCGTCCAAGGGTATTATCTATGAAAGGCCTTTCAAATCTTGCAGCAGGGAGGTTGCAGCTTGGACGAGGCACAGTTTGAGGACATCGCAAAGCGGTATCGGGACCGCCTGTTCGCGATTGCGTTCCAGTATACCAAAAGCGCGGCCGACGCGGACGACATGGCGCAGATCGCGCTGATCAAATGCTACCACGCGGAGAAGCCCTTTGAAAATGAGCAGCACATCCGCAACTGGCTGATCCGCGTGACCGTGAATGAATGCAAGCGCTACCTGGTATCCCCCTGGCGGCGGTATACCGCGCCGATCGAGGACTACGCGGAGACGCTCGGCTTTGAAACGCCGGAGCAGTCCTCGCTTTTCCTGGCGGTCATGGCGCTGCCGCAGAAATACCGCGTCCCCATCCACCTGTATTATTACGAGGATTATTCGGTGCGCGAGGTCGCGCAGCTCCTCGGCCTGCGGGAAAGCGCCGTGCAGACCCGCCTGCTGCGGGCGAGACAGAAGCTCAAACAAACGCTGGAGGGTTTTCGTGATGAAGGAACTTTATAAGCAGACCTTTTCCCATCTGCATGCCTCCGGCAGCGCTTTTCAGGAGGCAGGACAGATGAAAACAGGACGTATCCGCAAAAGTCTGGTGATCGGCGCGGCGGCAGCGGCGCTTATGGCAACGGCAGCCGGCGCGGCCAACGCCGCAACGGAGGGCGCGCTGCTGGAAAGCATCCGCGTCGTATTCACCGGAGAGGTGGATTCCATGCAGACCAATCCGGACGGTTCGGTCACCTACAAGGTCAAAGGAGAGGATGGCAGCGATATTTCGGTCATCCTTCCGGACGTGGACGAGACGCAGAGTGCGCCGTATACCTTTAAGGTGGAAGGCGAAGTGTCTTCAGACCACTATGACGTCACCATCGGGGAGGGCGGTACGGAAAGCGGACTTCCGCAAAGCGCGGAGGCCGCGCCGCGCGCCGCCGCCCGCTGACGCACGGCAGACAGAAAAAAGGAAGCCCGCGGGCTTCCTTTTTTCTGTTCCCGCGGTATGCTTTTGTCACAAAACCGCCCTTTGCTGTGTGTTCCGTATGAAAGGAGTTGACAGCCCATGTACGATTGGAACGACGAAGCGGACGCGGAGCGCTTTGTCCGCACCTATGCCGACCTGATCCTCCGCCTGTGCCTGTCGCACGGCCTCAGTCGGGCGGACGCGCAGGACATCTGCCAGGAGCTGTTCCTCAAGCTGCTTGCCGCACGGCGCACCTTCACCAGCGAGGAGCACGAAAAGGCCTGGGTGATCCGCGCGGCGGGCAACGCCTGCAAAAACCTGCTGCGCGCCCCGCACCACAGCCGGCGGGCCTTGCTGGAACAGGCGCATACAGTCGCTGCGCCGGAAGCCTCGGACCATGCCATACTGGAAGCCATACGCGCCCTGCCGCACCGGTACCGAGACGCCGTCGCCCTCTGCTGTTGGGAGGGCTACTCGGCCGAGGAAGCCGCCCGTCTGCTCGGCATCTCCCCCGCCGCGGTGCGCAAACGCCTGGAACGGGCGCGCGGCATGCTGAAAAACGACCTGAAAGGAGCTTTCATATGAGCGAGAACCCCATGATGTTTACCGAAGCCGAAAAGCAGGCGTTGGCCGTCCGGCTGCGGCAGGCGGCCCGCAGGCAGCGCCGCGCGGGAAAGCGCCAGCTCCCCCGCCGCCTGATTGCCGTATGCGCCGCGGCCGCGCTGATGGCTGCGGCCGCGGGCGCGGCCAGCGGCCGGCTGTTCCACACGCCGCTGTACGATCAGGCCGGCGCGTCCCTGGCCATCAACGGCCAGCCGCTCCCCAGCGAGGCGCGCATGGTGCTGCATGCGGACGGTTCCGCGACCATTACGGTCAGCGGCGCGGAGGGCGAAGCGCCCACCGTAATCACCGCCCCGCCCGCGACCGCCGAGGCCCTGCTGAACGGCGAAACGGACGCGGGCTTCACAGTCACCCGTCTGGACGGCATGCCCTACGCGCTGTCTGTGGAGGAGGGACGGCTGTGGCTGTTCGTTAACGAGCGCATCCCGCTGGACGTGACCGACCGGATCGGCGCGGGCTACACCTTCCGTTACACGGATGAGAACGGTTTGCAGCAAAGCGCGACCATCTCCGGCACGGTCGAGGCCTATACGGTGGAATAAAAAACGGTGCAGGCACAAATGCCTGCACCGTTTTTCCTCAATAGACGTACTCGAACTCCAGGTCCCCGATGACGACAAAGTCGCCCTCCTGCACGCCCATTTCCTCCAGCTTTTCGTATACGCCCGCGCTTTTGAGCATGCGGTCCATATACTGACGGGATTCGTAGTCGTCCACATTGACCGAGCCCATGATCTTGTCCACCCACGCGCCCGAAACAACGTAGTAGTCCTCGACTTTTTCGACCGTCCAGTCGCGCGTCCCGTCCGTATCCTCCGCGGACTCGACGAATTCCGGCTCGTAGATGAACACCGGCGGCAGCTCCTGCAGCGCGTTCCACGTCATGCGCATCAGCTCGGCCACGCCCTGGTTTGTCGCCGCGGACAGCTCGGCAAACTGAAAGCCGTGCTCGTCCGCATAGGCTTTAAGCGCTTCGACCGGCGCGCGGTCTTCGCCCAGCAGGTCCACCTTGTTGGCGACAATGATCTGCGGCCGCGCGGCGAGGAATTCGCTGTATCCGGCCAGCTCAGCGTTGATCTTCTCGATATCCTCCAGCGGGTCGCGCCCCTCGCTGCCCGCCGCGTCCACCAGATGCAGCAGCAGGCGGCAGCGGTCGATATGGCGCAGGAAATCATGCCCCAGTCCCGCACCTTCGCTCGCGCTCTCGATAATGCCCGGGATATCCGCCATGACGAACGACTGCTCCTCCCCCACCGAGACCACGCCCAGGTTGGGTACCAGCGTCGTAAAATGGTAATTGGCGATCTTGGGCCGCGCCGCCGAAACCATGCTCAGCAGCGTGGATTTGCCCACGTTCGGGAAGCCGACCAGTCCCACGTCGGCCAGCAGCTTAAGCTCCAGGATGATGTCCCGCTCCACGCCCGGCTGCCCGGGCTTGGCAAAGCGCGGCGCCTGTCGGGTCGGGGTTGCGAAATGCGTGTTGCCCCAGCCGCCGTTGCCGCCCCTGGCCGCCACGAACGGCTCGTCGTCCGACAGGTCGCGGATCACCTGTCCGGTCTTCTGGTCGCGGATGATGGTGCCGCGCGGCACACGGATGACAAGGTCCGCGCCGTCCTTGCCCTTGCAGCGCTTGCTGCCGCCGTTTTCCCCCGCCGCGGCAACGTATTTCTTTTTATAGCGGAAATCCAGCAGGGTGGAGAGGTTGTCGTCCACCTGGAAAATGACCGAACCGCCGCGTCCCCCGTCTCCGCCGTCCGGCCCGCCGGAGGCGACGTACTTTTCCCGATGGAAGCCCACCTTGCCGTCGCCGCCCTTGCCGGACACAATTTTGATCTTTGCGATATCAATAAACATGGGAAGCTCCTCCTTTCTTCTTCTTTGTTTACAGAAACGGCGCCCATTTCCCCGCGAGACCCGAAGCATTATCCCGCCAATACAGCAGCCGTTCCATATATTCCTGTTTCCGTGCCTCCACCGGCCCGCGGCAGCGCGTCAGTCCATACTCCAGCACGATCGCGGTCATCTCATACACAGGAAGGCCGGCCGCATGTCCTTTGGTGTGGACCACGCTGCAGGCCTGTCCGACCGCGTGGCACAGGGCGCTGTCCGCCGGACAATCGACCGCATGCGCCATCACGTGGCAGGCCAGAATCGCCCGCCTGGCCTCCGGCATTTTGATTTCTCCGGCCGCCCAGCGCGCGCCCGCGGCCAGCGCCCGCGCCGGACGGTCATCCGCCGGATACCGCTTTGCCAGCGCATCCGCCGCGCAGCCCGCCTGCTCCAGCGCCCACCGCACCAGCGGCCGACGGTCCATCCCCTCCATAACCAGAAGCAGGTCCTGCAGGAGCGGGCTTTCCCGCGTAAACAATATCCGGTTCCCGCGCCGGAGCCTGCGCTCCGCCTCTGTCAGCCAGTCCATGCGTCCTCCCGCCCGCTTCATGGGGCATTATAACAAAATCCCAGACGAACGTCTGGGATTTCATCGGTTTTTTTCTTACTGCGGGTAAACGGAAACCTGCTTGCGGTCCTTACCCAGGCGCTCGAAACGAACAACGCCCTCGACCTTGGCGAACAGGGTGTCGTCCTTGCCGCGGCCGACGTTCAGGCCCGGATGGATCTTCGTGCCGCGCTGACGGACAAGAATGTTGCCCGCCGGAACGGTCTGACCGTCCGCGCGCTTGACGCCCAGGCGCTTGGCCTCGGAATCACGGCCGTTCTTGGTCGAACCTACGCCCTTTTTATGCGCGAAAAACTGTAAGCTAATCTTCAGCATTTGCGTACACCTCCATTACGTTCAAAAAATCGGAATAATTCTGCTCCAGCTCGGTAAAATGCAGCTTGAGCGCCTTGAGCGCGTCCTGTCCCCGCAGCAGGCCGCCGCCCTGCGGCAGCGTGATGCGGATATGGGCGCCGTCATCCTCGACTAGTGTGTCGATCGGGATGCCCTGCACGTCAAGCAGCAGCGCATGGGTCAGCATGACCGCGCTGGATACCGCCGCACAAACGATGTCCTCCCCTTCCTCCGCGTAGCCCGCGTGGCCGAGGATGTCCACCGAAAGGAGCTTGCCCCCCTGCGACGAAAACGTGACCTTTGTCACCGCCTTACGCCTTGATGGACGCGATGGTCACCTTGGTGTACGGCTGGCGATGGCCCTGACGCTTGCGGTAACCCTTCTTGGGCTTCATCTTGAAGATGTTGATCTTCTTGCCCTTGCCGGTCTTTTCGACCGTGCCGGTCACGGCTGCGCCGGAAACGTAAGGAGCGCCGACGGTGATGGAATCGCCCTCGCCTACGGCCAGAACCTCGTCAAAAGTAACGGTTGCGCCGTCCTCCACGCCGAGCTTCTCGACGTAGATCACGTCGCCCTCAGATACCTTGTACTGCTTGCCGCCAGTTTTCAGAATGGCATACATGTGGTTTTCCCTCTCTTTCGTTGTAGAGTCACGCTTGGCACGGCGGCGGCCCGTTTTGGGACGCACTTAACAGAAGCCAATGCACAATGCGGCTTTTAGTAGCATAACACAAGCGGGAGCGCTTGTCAAGCGCCCCCGCGGTGTTTTTACGATCTTACGAAAAATGCTTTGACAAACTGCGAAAAATCATCCGGAAAATCAAGCGGCGCCCCTGTAAGCCCGCCGTCCCTGTTGATAAAGCCGATGCTGAAACCTATGCCTACAATGCAGTCCTGCCGGACAACCCAATTGCTGTAGCTTTCCCCGACCTCTGTGAACAGATTGCCGTCAGCATCCACGAGCTGCGCCGGTTCATACACGGTATTACAGTAGCGATCCAGCCGGTTCGTCAGATAGCCTTCCGGAACGCGGCAATAGCGAAAGCTTCCGTCCTTTTCCCGCTGCACCACATAATCGCCGTCTGCAAGCTGCTCAACAAGCACAGAAAGCTCGTTTGTATCCGCTTCGACCGGCGCGGGCAGGGTTGCAGCATACGCCTTGAGCAGCTCATAATGATCCCGCTGGTGGGACATCAACTCGCTCATCTGGTTTCGCACTTCCAGTCTTAACGCTTCGTTTTCGTCATACAGCCTGTCCACCGTCGCACTCATGTCGATATACTTGACGGATGCAATAAGGCAGATCAGTACGACAAGCGCTGTGAGTCCCCGTTTCCAGCCGGACCCCTCCATATCGCAAGCCTCCTATTCTGCAAAATGCTTATGCGAACAGCGATACCACGAAATCGTAAAAGCCGGACGGGACCGTGGTCGCGCTGCCGGTTGCGGTGCGGTCGGTGCTGACAAAGCCGCTGCCGCCCTCGGCCAGGCCGATCACGCGGTCGGAAAACAGCACCCAATAGCTGCAGGTGGGCGCGTCGCCCTCCGCGGCGGTATAGCCGGAAGCGTCGTCGCGGTAGGCGTTCAGCTTATCCAGCACCGCGCCTTCCGCGATCTTGAGGTACTGGTAGCCCGCTCCCGTTGTGCGCACCACATAAACGGCGTCGGTGAGCTGCGGGATCAAATCAGGCAGGTTGGTCGTCTGCGCGGTCGTCGGGTCGGGCAGCGCCGCGACCGCCGCGGTCAGCGCCGCGTCGCTCTGCTGCTGCAGCATGGTGTTCTGGCTGGTGAGCGTCTGGTTGGCCTCGGTCAGCTTCTTGACCTCGTCCTCCAGCCCGCCGGCCCGACTGCACTGGCTCAGGAACAGCGCGAAAAACAATATATCGAGCACCAGGCACACCAGCAGCCCTATGCAGAGCAGCAGCCGGTAATTCGGCTGTTTGGCGTGCGGTCTTCTGGTCTGGTTCATTCCCTATCCCTCACTCTTTCCGCGCGGCGCGCATCCTGCATCACTTGGACGGGTTCTCGATGACCCGAACGCCCTCGGACGAGGTGCCGACGATCATCCGCTTGCACATATTCAGGAACAGGCCGTGCTCCAGAACGCCGACAATCGTGCCGAGCTTTTCCCTGACGTCCGCAATGTCAAAGCCCGCGCCGAGATGCAGGTCCGCGATGTAATTGCCGTTGTCCGTAACGAAAGTCTTTCCGTCGCGCACGCGGAGGACCGGATTCCAGCCGTATTCCTCCATCCTGGCCATCGCCTGCTTGGAGCCGTACTGCGCGATCTCGACCGGCAGATGGAACGCGCCGATGTGGTCGACCAGCTTGCTTTCGTCCATGATCCAGATGACTTCCTTGGCGAGCGTCGCGACGACCTTTTCGCGGTAGAGCGCGCCGCCGCCGCCCTTGATGGCGTTGAACTGCGGGTCGATCTCGTCCACGCCGTCGATATCCAGGTCGACGTGGTCGACCTCGTCGATCGTGAGCAGCGGGATGCCCAGCTCGCGCGCCTGCGCCTCCGTGGCCTTGGAGGTCGGGATGGCCTGGATCTTCAGCCCGTTTTTCACGCGCTCACCGATGGCGTTTACCATGTGGTAGGCGGTGGAACCGGTGCCGAGCCCGACCACCATGCCGTCCTTGACGTATTCGGCCGCTTTGTCGCCGGCCATTTTTTTCATATCCATTTTGTTTTCCTCCCCTGGCAATGGTACCCTATACAGGTATCTTTATTATAGGATGATTGCTGGGAAAGGTCAATGTTTTCCGTCCCACAGGCGGAGGAAATTGACGTTTCTTAACGGTCCCCGTTTCCCTCCGGCTGTTCGAGGCGCGCCAGGAGAAGCCGGTCCTGCTTGTCCCGCGGCGCAAAGCGGGCGAACAGGTCGGGCCGGTCGGCACGGGTGCGGCGCAGGCTCATTTCGCGCCGCCACAGCGCGATGTTCGCATGGTGTCCGCTCAGCAGCACCTCCGGCACCGGCCGGCCGCGCCAGTTTTCCGGTCGGGTATACTGCGGGTGTTCGAGCAGCCCGTCCCAGTGGCTTTCGGCGGTGAACGCCTCCTCGTCCGGCAGCACGCCCGGCACCATGCGGCACACCGCGTCCGCGACCGCCATCGCGGGGATCTCGCCGCCGGTCAGCACAAAGTCGCCGATCGAGATTTCCTCGTCCACGCACGCATCGATGAAGCGCTGGTCTACCCCCTCATAATGGCCGCATACCAGGATGATATGCTCTCGCGCGAGCAGCTCGCGCGCCTTGTCCTGATCGAAGGGCCTGCCCTGCGCGGACAGAAACACCGTATGCACCCGCTCCCCTGCGCAGAGCGCCTGATGGCACAGATAAAGCGGCTCGGCCAGCATGACCTGCCCGCGCCCGCCGCCATAGGGCGCATCGTCCGCCTTGTGGTGCTTGTCGGTCGCGTAATCGCGGATATTGACCGCGCGTATCTCCACGAGGCCTTTTTCCTGCGCGCGGCCGATCATGCTCTCCCCCATGACCGCATTGACCATTTCCGGAAACAGCGTCATAATATCGATCTTCATTCGAGCAGACCCTCGATGCTTTCGATATAGATCACGCCGGCCTCCATATCGATCTCTTTCAAAAAGGGCTTTGCGGCGGGGACATAGACCAGCCGCCCGTCCTCTCCCTGTATCTCATACATATCGTGCGCCGGATTGGAGGTCAGCACATCGCGGACGCGCCCGACCGCACGATCGGTCCGCAGGTCATGGACGCGGAAGCCCAGGATATCCTGGATGAACACCAGGTCGTCCGGCAGCTCCACGTCGTTCCGGTCCAGGTGCAGCACGCGCCCGCGCAGCGCCTCCGCCGCCTCGACCGTGTCCACGCCTTTCAGGTGCATCAGCACCACGTTTTTGTGTACCTGCGCCTTTTCCACGGTTACCGGCGTGTTTTCATCCAGATACAGCAGGTCAAAGTCGCAAAGCACCTCGGGGCTGTCGCACCAGCTCTGCACCCTGAGGTCGCCGCGCACGCCGTGCGTGCCGACGATCTTACCAGCCTCTAAAAATTGTTTCGGCATAACGTTCTCCTCTTTGGTGGTGGTGTGCCGCGCGCGTCTCACGCGCATAACAAAAAATCGCCGCGCCGCGGCGATTTTCAGCTCAAAACGCCGTCAGGCGCATAAAACAGAAAACCGCATCTGCGGTTTTCCACAAAAGCGCGGGCGCTTCCCGTGCTTTTGATACCAAGGCGAAGCGCTGCGAAAACCAAATTTCACAGAGCTTCGGCGCGGCAGCCCTTTCAGGCGCAGCCTGACAAGGGCGTGCCTCGTTTGGAACGGGCGGCGCCCGTTTCAAACGAAGTCCGTCAGTCGAGGATATCGACTGTCACGCGTTTGTTTTCACGATTGCCTGCCGCTTTCATGAGTGTGCGGATTTCCTTTGCGATGCGGCCGTGCCGGCCGATGACGCGGCCCATATCCCCGGGCGCTACGCGCAGGGAATAGGTGACGTTATCACCGTCGATCTCCTCGGTAATGGCAATCGCATCCGGCTCGGAAACCAGATTTTTGACAATATAGGTCAATAACTCTTTCATTTCGTTAGCCTCACTCAATTCAGCACACCGGCTTTCTTCAGGATGCCGCGAACCGTATCGGTCGGCTGCGCGCCCTTCTTGATCCACTCCTGCGCGCGGTCCGCGTCAACATTGACGGTGGCCGGATCGGTCAGGGGGTTGTAGGTACCGATCTCCTCGATGAATCGGCCGTCACGCGGGTAACGGGAATCAGCGACAACGATGCGGTAGAACGGGGCCTTCTTCGCGCCCAGGCGGCGAAGTCTGATCTTTACCATGGTTTCACCTCCTCAATAGAATTTGATCTATTGTAAATTTCTTTACAAACAAAGGGATGGGCCGTTATCAATCAAAACGGCAGCTTCATGTTGCCCAGCCCGCCGAGGCCCGGAAAGCCGCGGCGTTTTTTCTTTCCCTTGCCGCCGCGCGCCATGCTGGTGAGCTGGCGGGTCATCTTCTGCATGGCCTCAAACTGCTTGAGCAGCTTGTTGACCGCCTCCACGCTCAGGCCGCAGCCGGCCGCGATGCGCTTTTTGCGGGAAAAATTGATGATGGAGGGGTTATCCCGCTCCTTGGGCGTCATGGATTGGATGATGGCCTCGGTATGCGCCATCTGCTTTTCGTCTATCTTTGCGCCGGCGAGGGCCTTCGCGTCCACGCCCGGCAGCATGCCGAGCATTTCCTCCATCGAGCCCATGTTTTTCATCTGCTGGAGCTGGCCGAGGAAGTCGGTCAGCGTCAGCTTGCCGGACGCCATTTTCTTTGCGGTTTCCGCCGCCTGCTTCTGGTCGAACGTCTGCTGCGCCTTTTCGATCAGCGTCAGCACGTCGCCCATGCCGAGGATGCGGGAGGCCATGCGGTCGGGATGGAACGGCTCGATATCGCCGAGCTTTTCGCCGGTGCCGATAAACTTGATCGGCTTGCCCGTGACCGCCTTGACCGAAAGCGCCGCGCCGCCGCGGGCGTCGCCGTCCATTTTGCTCATCAGCACGCCGTTGATGCCGAGCGCCTGGTCAAAGGTCTGGGAAACGGTCACCGCGTCCTGGCCGGTCATCGCGTCAACGACGAGGATGATCTCGGTCGGCTTGACGGCCGCTTTGATGTTTTTCAGCTCGTCCATGAGCTTTTCATCGATATGCAGACGGCCCGCGGTGTCGAGAAACACCAGATCGTAGCCGTTTCGTTTGGCATGGTCGATGCCGTGCTTCGCGATTTCGACCGGATCGCCCTGGCCTTCGTCGAACACGGTGATGTCAAGCTGTCGGCCGACGACCTTGAGCTGGTCGATCGCCGCAGGGCGGTATACGTCGCACGCGACGAGCAGCGGCCGGCGCTGCTGCTGCTTGCGCAGCAAGCCCGCCAGCTTGGCGCAGTTGGTGGTTTTGCCCGCACCCTGCAGGCCGACCATCATCACAATGGTGGGTGGGTTGGGCGCGATCGTCAGGCGGGTGGTTTGCCCGCCCAAAAGCGCGATCAGCTCCTCGTTGACGATCTTGATGACCTGCTGCGCGGGGGACAGGCTCTCCAGGATCTCCGCGTCGGTCGCTTTTTCCGTGACCGCCTTGATGAAATCCTTGGCGACCTTGAAGTTGACGTCCGCTTCGAGCAGCGCCATGCGGATCTCGCGCATCGCGTCCTTGACGTCCGCCTCGGTCAGCCGGCCCTTGCTGCGCAGGCCCTTGAATGCGGATGAAATTTTTTCGGTAAGGCCTTCAAAAGCCATATTAAGCCTCCTGCCTAAGCTGGGCGAGCAGCAGCGCCATGCGGGAGGCGATCTCCTCCGCCTCGCTGCTGTGCAGTTTTTCAGCGTTCAGGCTGCGTAAGCGCCCGACCTCGCGCGCCAGCGCTTCCGCGCATTTTTCCGTATCGCCGTAGCGGCTGACCAGGCCGAGGCGGCCCTCCATCTCCTGCAGCGCATGCTCCGCGCGCTTGACAGCGTCGCGCACGCCCTGACGGGTGATGCCCGCGTGCTCCGCGATCTCGGAAAGCGAAAGGTCTTCATTATAATACAGGTCGAACAGCTCGCGCTGTTTTTCCGTGAGCGTCTCGCCGTAAAAGTCGAACAGCAGGCTCATTTCGAGCGGTTTGCCTTTCATCGGCGGGCCTCCCTTGAAACTGTAAAGCGTTATCCCTTTACACCGAACACGCTTATTCTACCGTATAATTGCCGCCCTGTCAAGGGTAAAATAGCAACCGGCACGGATTTGTTCACATAATCTACGTTTGATTCACACTATGAATGATGCTATAATAAAACACGATAGAAAATTTTTTCCGGAAATGAGGCAAAATATGCAACAAGTGACCCGAAAAAAGCTGGGCGCCGGGGTAAATCTTACCTGCGTGACCACGCCGAAATTCAAACGGGCGGTGCTGCGCGCGGCCTTGCTGCTGCCCCTTGGCGGGCCGGACGCCGCGCTGCGCGCCTGTCTGCCGCAGGTTCTGCGGCGCGGCACGGCGCAGCTTCCCGACCTGCGCGCGCTCGGCACAGCGCTCGACGAGCTGTACGGCGCGCGCATAGAAGCCATCGTGCGCAAGGAGGGCGAAACCCTGGTCATCGGCTTCCTGTCCGACTGTATCGACGAGGCCTACGCCCCCGGCGCGGCCGGACTGACCGGCCGTGTCGTCCGCCTGCTGGCCGATCTGCTGTTCGACCCGTATCTGCAGGACGGTGTGTTCTGTCCGGATTACACCGCGGGCGAACGGGACAACCTGATCGACCGGATCGCCGCGCAGAAAAACGATCCCCGCACCTGGGCGCCCAAGCGCCTGACCGAGCTGATGTGCGCGCAGGAGGCCTACGGGCAGCCCGCGCTCGGCACCGCGGAGCAGGCCGGCCGCATCACGGAGAACAAGCTGTATACCGCGTATCTCCGCGCGCTGGAGGAGGCGCAGATCGAGCTGTTTTACTGCGGTACGCTCGCGCCGGAGGCAGTGGAGCAGCTTTTCCTGGACACGCCCCTCGCCCACCGGACCGAACGGCCGTTTTATCTGCCGCACACCACGGTCGCCGCGCAGCCCGCCGGGGACGCGCGCGAGGTCGTGGAGGAGGAGCCGGTGACGCAGGGCAAGCTGTCGCTCGGCTTCCGCACGGGCGGGAGCTGCCTGACCGGCGGCGACCCCGCGGCCTACTGGATGTTCCAGACCATTTACGGCGGCTCGACCAGCTCCAAGCTGTTTGTCAACGTGCGCGAAAAGCACTCGCTCTGCTACTACGCAAGCGCGCAGTTCATCGCCTCCAAGGGCATCCTGCAGGTCAATTCCGGCATTGAAAACAGGGATTTCCCGACCGCGCGGGAGGAGATCCTGCGCCAGCTCGACGCCTGCCGACAGGGCGATGTCACCGAGCCGGAGCTGGAATCCGCCCGAAAAACCCTGGTGACCAACTGGCGCGCCATGCTGGACGACCCGCTCACGCTCGAGCGCTACTGGCTCGGCCAGGCGGCGGCCGGTACGCTGACCGCACCCGAGGACCGCATCCAGCAAACCGAAGCTGTTACGCTCAGGCAGGTGGTCGCCGCGGCGCAGGCGACCACGCTTGACATGGTATACTTTATGAAGGGGGCGGCGCAATGAGCAAGCAATATTCCGCCCTGCGCGAGCGCATGGAAACGCGCACACTGGACAACGGCCTGCGCATCTGCTATCTGCCCAAGGAGGGCTTCAGCAAAACCTTCGCCATCCTGGCCGCCAATTTCGGCTCGGTGGACGCCTCGTTCACCTGCGAGGGCCGGCGCTACGATACGCCCGCGGGCGTGGCGCACTTTCTGGAGCACAAGATGTTTGAAGACCAGGACGGCAACGCCCTGCAGAAATTCGCGCGCACGGGCGCAAGCCCGAACGCCTTCACCAGCCAGACCATGACCGCCTATCATTTTTCCTGCACCGACCGGTTTGAGGAAAACCTCGAGATCCTGCTGAAATTTGTGTTCACGCCGTATTTCACCGAGGAAAACGTGCAAAAGGAGCGGGGCATCATCGGGCAGGAGATCGGCATGATGGACGACACCCCCGGCTGGCAGGCGTTCGTCGGCCTGTTCCAGGGGCTGTACCGCACGCATCCGGTCCGTGTGTCCATCGCGGGCAGCACGGAGAGCATCGCGCAGATCACGCCGGAAACGCTGTACGCCTGCCACCGGGCGTTTTACAGCCCGAAAAACATGGCGCTCGTCATTTGCGGCACCGCGGATTTTGACGAAGCCTGCCGGATTGCCGCGCAGTTCTCCCCGCAGGACGCGCCCGAGATCGGCCGGCGGCACTACGGCACGCGCCGCGAGGCGGTAAACGAGCTGACCGTGACCCGCCGCATGCAGGTATCGCAGCCGCAGTTCCTGCTCGGCTTCAAGGATATCCCGCTGGAGCCGGACGAAAGCCGCCTGCGCCGCAGCCTGCTCGGCGAACTGGCCGTGCGCATCCTGTGCGGCGACAATTCGCCGCTGTATGCCTCGCTTTACGAGAAGCGCCTGATCGGACGGGATTTTGATACCGACTACACGGTCATTCCGGAGGGCGCGGCCGCCATCCTCGGCGGCGAGAGCCGTGATCCGGAGGCGGTCCGCGCCGCGGTCGAGCAGGAGGTCGCGCGCCTGGCGCACGAGGGGGCGGACCATGCGCTTTTCTCCCGCATGAAAAAAGCCGTGTACGGCCTGCACCTGCGCGTGCTGGACGCGCCCGAAAGCTATGCGCGGCAGGAGGTAAGCGCGCTCTTCGCGGGCGAGCACTACCTCGATTTCGCGGCCCTGTTCGACACCATCAGTCCGGACGACGTCCAGGCCATGTTCGCCCGCTGGGCGCGGCGCGACCGCTCCTCCCTTTCGGTCGTCGAGCCGCAGCAGTAAATCAACAAAACAGCAAAGGAAGCAATCATCATGGAACACGTCATCGCATTCCCAGGGCTTGGCCTGGAATTCACCATCAACCGCGTCGCATTCACGGTATTCGGCAAGGAGATCTACTGGTACGGCATCATCATCTGCGCCGGCTTTATCCTGGCCGCGCTCTACCTGAATTTCCGCGTCAAAAAATTCGGCTTCACCTCGGACCACCTGATCGACTGCATGATTATCTGCGTGCCGGTGGGCGTGGTCTGCGCCCGCCTGTACTATGTTGTCTTTGAGTGGGAGTATTACAGCCAGCATCCGGCCGAGATCGTCGCCGTCTGGAACGGCGGCATCGCGATCTACGGCGCGGTGATCGGCGTATTGATCGCCCTGTTCGCCTACAGCCGCTTCAAGAAGCTGTCGTTTGCCGGCCTGTGCGACATGGCCGCGCTCGGCCTGCTGATCGGCCAGTGCATCGGCCGCTGGGGCAACTTCATCAACGGCGAGGCGCACGGCGGCACAACGCTGCTCCCCTGGCGCATGACGATCGACGCGGGCAGTCCGGTACACCCGACGTTCCTGTATGAGTCCCTGTGGAACCTGGTTGGCTTTATCGCCCTGCATTTCATCTCCAAAAAGCGCAAATTCGAGGGCGAGATCGCGCTTCTGTACGTCGCCTGGTACGGCCTGGGGCGCGCCTGGATCGAGGGCCTGCGCACGGACAGCCTGTACCTCGGGCCGATGCGCGTGTCCCAGATTCTGGCCGTGATCAGCTGCGCCGCGGCCATCGTCCTTCTGGTGCGCAAATACAACCGCATTGCGGTCAGCAAAAAATTCTACCAGCCGCCGGCGCCCGTACCGGCGGAAGCCCCGGCGCCGGCGGAGCAGCCTGTTGACAGTGAGAAGCCGGAAACGGCGCCGGAGGACGCCGCGCCCGCGCCGGAGCCTGCGGCGGATGGCAGTCCGGCCGCGGAAAGCGCGCCGGAACAGAAGTGACCCGTTTCCATCATAAGAGGAGGATATGACATGAGTGCAGTAAGAATGGACGGAAAAGCGCTTTCCGCAAAGGTGCGCGGCAGCATCCTGGCGGAGACCGAGGCGCTGAAAGAAAAAGGCGTTACGCCCGGCCTTGCGGTTATCATCGTGGGCAACGACCCTGCCAGCGAGATTTACGTCCGCAATAAAGAGAAAGCCTGCGCCGAATGCGGCTTTTACAGCGAGAAGTATGCGCTTCCCGCGGAAACCTCCCAGGAGGAGCTGCTCGGCCTGATCGCGCAGCTCAACCAAAGCCCCCAGATTTCGGGCATCCTGTGCCAGATGCCGGTGCCGGACCATATCTCCGAGCAGGCGGTGATCGACGCGATCGACCCGAAAAAGGACGTGGATGCGTTCCATCCGGTCAACGTGGGCAAAATCATGGTGGGCAACTTCGACTTTGTCCCCTGCACCCCCGCGGGTGTGATGGAGCTGCTCGATGAATATGGAATCGACCCCAAGGGCAAGGAGTGCGTTGTGGTCGGCCGGTCGAACATCGTCGGCAAGCCTATGAGCATGCTGCTGCTGCACCGGCACGGCACGGTCACGATCTGTCACAGCCGCACCAGCGGCCTTGCGGCGGTGTGCCGCCGCGCGGACATCCTGGTCGCCGCCGTGGGCAAGGCCGGCTTTATCACGCCGGACATGGTAAAGGATGGCGCGGTTGTGATCGATGTCGGCATCAACCGCAACGCCGAGGGCAAGGTCTGCGGCGACGTTGCGCCGGAGGTCATGGAAAAGGCGTCCTATATGACGCCGGTGCCGGGCGGTGCGGGACCGATGACCATCACCATGCTGATGAAGAACACGCTCAAGGCCGCAAAGCTTCAGCACGGTCTTTAAGCTGGAAACAGAGGGCGGTGCGGCGTGCGGCGTTTTATCCGTGGATACAACGCGATGCCGCCCCTCCGTGCGGGGACGGTGCGCCGCCCGGCGCGGGGGCAAAAGGGGAGGACAACCCGCATGGGTTTTCCTCCCCTTTTGAATTCCCTGCTTTCCTTTTTTCGCGGCTGCAGGGCTTGAACGCTTCCGCAGAGCCGGTTTGCGGCATTTGCTCCCGCAAATAAGGGCGCGCTCCGCGCGCAAGGTGGGTCGCGCGTTCCACCTGCCGCCCAGTTGCTGTATCACGGTAAGCACAGCGGCTTCCACCCCAGGGGGGGCGGGGTGACGGCGGCTTTCTCCCCTCCCGCGCGCGCTGTTACGCGCGCATAGACCGTTTGGGACAGGCGGCATCCGTTTTCCCGTCATATCGTCCTAACCTCTACGCGAACAGAGCTCCCGCAACAGCCCCCGTATTTTTTCGGAGCGGTCCTGGTCAGAAATAGGAACGGCGTAGCCGTTCCGGCCTCCGGCCTGCGCATCAGGGAAAAGGGGTGATTGGCAAGAGGGGAGAAACCGTTGGGTTTCTCCCCTCTTGTCCGCCCGCGCCGCGCAGGCGCAGTTTCCCCGCTTGACCAAAGCGGAAACGCAAACGGAGAGGAAAACCGCTTCCTCCCCGTTTTTTATATATTTACAATATGTAGACCTGCGTCGTCTCATAGACCTCGTAGACCTTTTTGAGCGTCGCCATCTCGGTTCCGGCCAGCCGGCTGCTCGCCCGCGCGGTAGCGACCGCGAAACGCGCCATCTCGTCAAACCGCAGGCCCTTGTTCATCGAATTGGCGATCGCGCCGACCATTGCGTCGCCCGTACCGACCGCGCCTTCGTCGTAGATGCGCGGGTTGGTGTTGACGTACAGCGCTTCGTCCTCGCTTTTGGAAACGAACACCGCGCCCTCCTGGCTCATGGAAACACAGACCGTACCCGCGCCCATATCCAGCATCTTGCGCGCGGAAACCAAGACAGCCTCCGGATCGGTCGACGGCTTATCGCCGACCGCCTCCGCCAACTCGAAGATATTCGGCTTGACCACATCGGGTTCGCACTGAAGCGCTTCGAGCAGCAGTTCGCCCTGCGCGTCGATAATCAGCCTGCAGCCGCGTTTTTTGATCGTCTGGCACAGCTTACGGTAATTCTGCATGGAAAAGCCCGGCGGCGTGGAGCCCGCCAGGACAAAAATATTGCCCTTATCCAGATAATTATCCATACGGTCCAGCAGCCGGAGAAAATCCGCGTCTTCCAGCTTGTTGCCTGGTTCATTGACCTCCGTATGCCCGCCCTGCGCGTCGATGATCTGCGTGTTGACGCGCATCTGTCCCGAAATATCGACAAAATCATGGTGGATATCCGCAGAAGTCAGCATATCTTTCATCATGCGGCCGTTTGTACCCGCAGAGAAACCCAGCGCCACGCTGTCCCCGCCCAGCGCTTTGACGGCGCGGGAAACATTGATGCCCTTGCCGCCCGGTTCCAGATAGCTGGATACCGCCCGGTTGAGCTTGCCCACGACCAACGGCTGTTCGATACGCAGCGTGCGGTCGAGCGCGGCATTGAGCGTTATCGTGATAATCATAGGAGCCCCTCCTGAAACAATTTCTCTCTTCTTTCTATTTTACCGAATCGGACAGACAATGTAAATGCTTTTTCGAAATATTCGGGGCAAAACAAAAAGCGGCAGCGTATCCAAAAAACGAAAGCCCCTATAATCCTTTTTCCGCCAGCCCGCGCGCCAGGCTGGTATAAAACCGCTTCACGGAGAAGCCCGGCGCGTCCTTTCGGAACACATCCACCACCTGCTGGTGGGAAACCCCGTCCAGCGTGCCGCGGTACAGGCCCCACCGCGCGGAGGCCGGCGTGACCAGCCCGTCGCTCGCCCCGTGCGCGGGGTAAAACAGGCCGCGCGTCAGCATCATGGCGCCGTCCGAATGCACCGTGCCGATCCGTGTCCCCCAGCTTTGGTAAAACACGCAGTTCGCATCCGGATTGTTCCGATTGAAGCGCGCGAGATATGCCGGCGTGAGCTGCTCGCCCGCACGCAGGGAATCCGGCTTTTCATCGCCGTGCCGCGACCAGTAGGCGTCGTTCCCGCGCGCCCACAGCGCAACGCCCGGGCGGGCGTACAGCAGCAGCTCGGCCACGCGCGAGCCGCGGTTGGGCGTGGACAACATGGAAAGCGACGCGATATACCGCCCGTATCCCATGGTGGAGATCAGATACCGCGCCTCCAGCCCGCCCTTGGAATGGGCGATGATATTCACCCGCCGGCAGCCCTGCTCCCTGAGGACGCGGCGCACCGTGCGCGCGAGCTGCGCCGCGCCGGTCTCGATGCTGCCCCAGGCGTCCTGCCCGCCGAGGTAAACGACGGCGCCTCGGGCGCGCAGCAGATCCGGCACACGCCCCCACGGCGTGTAAAGACCGCCCTGGTCGGTCACCCCCAGCCCGTGCGCCAGAATGATGGGATATCTCGTCATAGCGTCTTTCCCTGTCATTTGTGGTATTTGCCGCCCGCAGCAATATTCAGCGCGCGGTATACCTGCTCCAGCACCATCACGCGCGCCAAATGGTGCGGGAACGTCATGGGCGACATGGACAGGCGCAGCGCCGCGCGCTGCTTGACGCGCTCCGACAGCCCGCAGGAGCCGCCGATCACCAGGCACACCCTGCTGGTTCCGGAAACCGTCAGCCGCCCCAGATAGTCGGCAAGCTGTTCGGACGACATCGGCCGGCCCTCCACGCACAACGCGACCACCGCCGCCCCCTGCGGGAGCTTTTCCTCGATCAGACCGGCCTCTTTCTCAAGCGCCTGCCGCACCTCTCCCGCCGAAGGCACCTGCGGCAGCCGCGCCTCCGGCAGCTCGACGATTTCCAGCCTGCAATACGCGCCGAGGCGTTTCTCATATTCCTTTACCGCGTCCGCCCAGAACTTTTCGCCCAGCTTGCCGACGCAGATCAGCCGGACAGAGAGCATGCTTCTTCCTCCCCGAACAGGACCGGCTCCTCCATGCGCTCGCGCGGCGCGATATGGACCGCGCAGGCGGGCAGACCGCGCAGCGCGGCCCTGGTCTGCTGGAAGGCCAGCTCCGGTATATTGTTTTTCTCGCTCAGATGGGCAAGGATCAGCGTCCTTGTCCCGTTTTTGACCAGATCGGCGGCAAATACCGCGCAGTCCGGATTGGACAGGTGGCCGGCCGGACCGGCCACGCGCATCTTGAGCGGGTACGGGTACGGCCCCGCCTGCAGCATATGCGGGTCGTGGTTGCTTTCCAGCACGACCGTCCCGCAGCCGCGCAGCCTGTCCGCCACGTCGCGCGGCACAAAGCCGAGATCGGTCGCAAACCCGAACCGGCTTTCACCGTGGGACAATATGTAGCCGACGCTGTCCGCCGCGTCGTGCGGCGTTTCAAAGGTCTCAACATCCACGTCCCGCACCCAGAACGCCCCGCCGCTTTCAAATACGTTCAGCCGGTCGCGGCAGAGCGGCTCCTTTTGCGCGAGCGCTTCCGCCGTGCCGCGCGAGGCGAACACCGGCGCGCCCGCTTTCTTCAGGAACATCGGCAGGCCCTTCACATGGTCGATATGCTCATGCGTGAGCAGCACGGCCGACAGGTCGCCCAGCCCCAGCCCGACCGCTGCGAGCGCGGCCGTGATCTTGCGCAGGGACACCCCTAAATCGATCAGAATCGCGGTGCCTCCGGCCACATACAGGCCGCAGTTGCCGGTCGAGCCGCTTGCAATGCTGTAATAATACCGTTCCGCCACTGACTAAACCCCTTTGCTTTCCAAAACAGCGGAGAGGTTGCCCCCTCCGCTGTCTGCGTCATCCTGTTTCTGTTACGCGCGCTCCGCCATGCCCATGGAATCCGGTATCTCCGAACGGTACATATCCGCGCCGAGCGCCACAAATTTTTCCACCAGTGTTTCGTAGCCGCGCTCGATGTTCTGCACCTGCTCGACCTCGGTCACGCCCTTGGCCGCCAGCCCCGCGATAACCATGGCCGCGCCCGCGCGCAGGTCGTGCGCGCGCACCGGCGCGCCCTTGAACTCCTCGACGCCCTCGATAACCGCGATCTTGCCGTCCACATGGATGCTCGCGCCCATGCGCGCCAGTTCCTCGGTATAGCGGTAGCGGCTGTCCCACACGCCCTCGGTGACAATGCTCGTGCCTTCCGCAAGGCAAAGCGCGGTTGTCATCTGCGGCTGCATGTCGGTCGGGAAGCCCGGGTAAGGCATGGTCTTGATGTTGGTGCGCGTCAGGCGGTTCTCCCGCCGCACCAGCACCGAATCGTCGAATTCCGTGACCTCCACGCCCATCTCCTTGAGCTTGGCGGTGATGCACTCCAAATGCTTGGGGATAACGTTTTTCACCAGCACCGAGCCGCCGCACGCCGCGACCGCGGCCATGAAGGTGCCGGCCTCGATCTGATCCGGTATGATGGAATAGCTGCCGCCCTGCAGCCGCTCCACGCCGCGAATCTTAATCACGTCCGTACCCGCGCCCTTGACGTTTGCCCCCATCGCGTTGAGGAAGTTCGCCAGATCGACGATATGCGGCTCCTTGGCGCAGTTCTCCATAATGGTCTGGCCTTTGGCGAGAACCGCGGCGAGCATGATGTTCATGGTCGCGCCCACCGAAACCACGTCAAAATAGATGTGCGCGCCGTGCAGGCCCTCTTCGGGCGCCTCCGCGCGGATATAGCCACCCTTGGGCAGCGTAACCTTGGCGCCGAGCGCCTCGAAGCCCTTGATATGCTGGTCGATCGGGCGCACGCCGCCGAAGTTGCAACCGCCGGGCATCGCGACTTCCGCAAAGCCGTATTTGCCGAGCAGCACGCCGAGCAGATAGTACGAGGCGCGCAGCTTGCGCTCCAGCTCATGCGGCTTGAGGCTCGGGTGCTGGGAATTGCGGATCTCGACCGTCGTCGCGTTCACAAGGCGGATCTGCGCGCCAAGCTCCCGCATGATTTCGAGCTGCAGCGTTACGTCGATGATCTTCGGCACATTTTCGATCCGCACCGGCCCATCCGCCAGCAGCGCCGCCGGCACGATCGCGACCGCCGCGTTTTTTGCGCCCGAAATCGTAACCTCGCCGTTGAGCGTTTTACCGCCGTTGATTACATACTTGGTCAAAATCCACCTACTCCTCACTCTTTGGTCCGCGCGGCCGGCCGGCCGCGGCTGTCAAATACCATACTCTATTTTATGAAAGCGGACGCCCCCGTGGTGCATCCGCGCAAAATTTCACCTATATATTTTACCACAATTTCCGATAAAGGAAAGCCCTTTTTCAATTTTCCTGCTCGAGTATCGTTTTTTTAGCACAATCCACCAAATAATCCCCCGAATCCGTTCCAATCTTCCAAGTGGGCGTCAACTGCAGGCGCCTGCCGCTGTCCGACTGCAGGCGGTAGCCGATGGTCATGCTGGTGATGCGGGTGCAGTCCTGCCCATTTGCCGCGAATGCAAGCAGCGCGTCCGAGGCGACGCAGGCCGTGCCGCTCGCCTGCACGGTCGTATAGGGTGTGCCAAAGCTCCACAGGCCGGAAACGGCGGCGCCGCCCTGCCCGTCGAACCGCAGGGATATCTGCCGGTTGAAAACCGGCAGTCCGGCCGCGGTGCCTGTCATGGTCACGGACAGGCCATCCGCCGTATAAGCCGCGTCGTCCGATGCAAGGCCCCATTTTTCCAGCAGCCGCTGCGCCAGACGCTGCGCCTGCTTTTCCTCCTCCGGCGCCGGCTCTCCGGTCGCGCACTCGCCCTGCAGCCTCCCGTCCGCCTGCCATTCCAGCGAACCGGACGCGCCCTCCAGCAGCACCGCGCCGTCCTCGCGCTCGGTGCGCTCCAGCTCGCCGCCGAGCGCGGCCGCAGCGACCGCCTCCTCGCTGGTGCGGCTGCGGTCGACCGACAGCGTGGGCAGCACCGTGTCCCCGGGCAGGCGGAACGACGCGTCCAGCTCTATTCCGTAGCCAGCGAGCAGCTCGCCCAGATTGGCCTGCAGCTCGCGGACACGCTCCCAGTCCTGCCACTGCTTCACGCCCAGATTACACAAAAGGAACGCATTGACCGCCACCAGAATGACGATCAGTATATTTTTTACCTTACCCCATTGCAAAGCGGCCGTTCCTCCTTTCCCGCCGTGCGCGCCGCATCACAGATAAAACCGGCTAGGCGCAAAATAGTCTCCGTCGCTGCGGTAGGCGACCATCAGGCTGCGCGTTTCCCCCTGCGCGCCCGCCGCCGCCTGCCGCGCGGGAAGCACGGTGCGGCGCACCTCGTCCGCGTGGAAGCGCTGCAGCCGGATAGTCGCGGAGGTGAGCGAGCCGTTTTCAAACACAAAGGTTGCGAAATCGTTGTCCCCCAGCACAGGCACGCCGCCGTACATCTGCAGGAACACCAGCGTCGTGCGGTCGCCGTTGCGCTGCACCGCATAGAGCGAGGCGTGGGTGTCGGTTTCCCCCGCGCGCACCGCCGTGTCCAGGATCGTTCGCGCGCAGTCGAGCTGGGCGTCCAGCGCGGCATGGCCGGCGGCCTCCCCCGCGTCGTAGGCGCGCACCGTGCCGTCCGCGCCCGCCGCGTACTGGATCAGGCCGGCCGCGTTCACGCGCAGCGTGCTCACATCGTCCACAAACACCCGAACGCGGTCGTTCTGCTCGGAATAATAGTTCGCATACGGCGTAAAGCCGAACGCATCGAGCAGATCCTCCAATCCGGTGCCGCTCTGCGGGTCGAACAGGTCGATGTTCCCCGCTTTGAGCAGGGGGAGCGACAGCGTTTCCCGATCAAACAGCAGCGTTTCCGGATAAACCGCATATGCCTCGCCGGAAAACTGGCAGGGCAGGCCGCGGAAGCCCTGCTGCGCGGCGTGCAGCACGCTTTCGTCCGCGTCCGCCGCGGCGGCATACAGCGCGCCCGTATCCGTGCGCACGAACAGCCGGCCGCTGCCCGCCGTATAAACCAGCGTCTCCACCGCCAGATCGCTCTGCCAGGAGCCGCCCATCCAGCCGGCTGCAACGCTCAGCGGAATCGCGCCGTGATAGCGCAGCAGCGCGCAGTCCCCGGCCCGCAGGGCCGCGACCAGCTCCGCCTCTTCCGCCTGCTCCAGCTCTCCGTCCGACAGCACCGCCGCCCACAGCGGGCGGACCGCTTCCAGGCCCGCATCGATGTCGGTCAGGCTGTACTGCACGCCGTAAAGCTGTCCGTCCGTGGTCAGCGCGAGCTGCGCGGGCTCGGCCGCCGCCACGCCGGACGAGCGCAGCTCGTACCCGACCGCGCCGCCGAACACATGGTCGTACGCGCGCCGCAGCAGGTTGTCCGCCGGCATCTGGTCGACGTTCATGCCCGCCAGCCAGTTGGCCGCGCAGAGTATGCCCAGCAGCAGGACCAGCACGATCAGGGAAACGTTTTTCGCGGTGTTTTTCACCGAATGTCCGGCCTGGTTCATACCGGCCCCTCCTCGCGATTCGGGGTGAGGTCGGTCGGCAAGGTGATGGTCACGGTCGTACCCTTGCCATATTCGCTGGCCAGCGCGATCTTGCCCTCGTGCTGCTCCACGATCTCCTTGGCGATCGCCAGGCCCAGGCCGGTGCCGCCCGCCTCACGGCTCCTTGCCTTATCCACGCGGTAGAAGCGCTCGAACAGGCGCGGCACGTCCGCCGCCGGAATACCCACGCCATCGTCCTCCACCGTGATGCGCACGCGGTTGGCTCCGGCCGTGCGCGCGGACAGGCGCACATGGCCGCCCGCCGGCGTGTATTTGACCGCATTGGACAGGATGTTCACCACAACCTGCTCGATCCGCTCGCGGTCGCCCACGATCTGCGGCAGGTCGTCCGGCGTATCCACGGTCAGCTCATGCCCGCTGTCCTCCGCCGTGAATTTCATGGCGTTGGCCACGTTTTTCAGCATATCCCCCAGCGGGAAGCGCGTCATGCGCAGCTCCATCCGGCCATAGTCCAGCTTGGACAGTGTCAGCAGGTCGGTCACGATGCGCGCCATGCGCTCGGACTCGCTGGAGATCACGCCGAGGAACTGCTTTTCCGTATCGATCGGGATGTCGCCCGCCGCGTCCAGCAGCGTTTCGGTATACGAGCGGATATTGGTCAGCGGCGTGCGCAGCTCGTGCGATACGTTCGCCACAAACTCGCGGCGCGCGTCGTCCAGCCGGCGCTGCTCGGTGATATCGTGGATAACCGCGATCACGCCGCCCTCTCCGTCCAGCGCGCCGTACGGCGCGAGCGTGACCGAAAGCACGCGCCCGAAGCGCGTGATTTCGCTGGTCAGGAACGACCGCATGGCGGTCTCGTCCGAATTGGGCATATCCAGGTCGGCGAACATTTCGTCGAACGTCAGGCCGTCCTCCACCCGCACGCCCAGCAGACTTTCGGTCGCCGGATTCATATGGATGAGCCGGCCCGCGGTCGTGAACGCCGCCACGCCGTCCGTCATATGCAGGAACAGGGTGTTCAGCTTGTCGCGCTCGCCCTGCACCTCGCCGACCGTGTTCTTGAGCTGGCCCGCCATGTAGTTGAACGAGCGCGTCAGCTCGCCGATCTCGTCCGAGGACTGCACGCCCAGCTCCTGATCGAAGTTGCCCTCCGCGATCGAACGGGCGCCCTCGGTGATGCGCTCGATCGGGGTGGTGATGGTTTTGGAAAGCAGAAAGGAAAGCAGGATGGCCGCGAGCAGGCCGAACATCATCGACTGCATGACGATCTGGAAGAACCGCCAGGACATGTCCGACACCTCGCGCTTGTCATCCGCAATGTACACAATATAATCGACCTGGTCGCCGTCCCCCGCGCGGATCGGGACCGCGACGTCCATCACGCTGTCCGCGACCGACGAGCGGGTACCCGTCTCCCCCGCCATCGCCGCGACGACGTTGCTTGTCCGCGTGAACGAGGCTTCGCGGAGCGCGTTTGAGCTTGCCAGCACGCGCCCCTGGCTGTCCAGGATGTAGTAGGTACGGTAATTATCGATACCGAGCTGCCCCTCGTAGCTGTCCACGACCGTCTGGATATCCGTTGTGCCTGCCTGGGCCGCGTTTTCGAGCGACTGCATCACATCCGCCTGGTTGAACACGTTCTGCATATCCTCATAAAAGCTGTCGATATAGAACGTGCTGACGCTGTTGATCAGGAACGTACCCACCACGGCCATGACCGAAACGATCATCAGCACCAGGATCAGCACGAGCTTCATGTGTAAGGATCGAAACATAGCTTACTCCCCGTCGGCAAAATAGTAGCCCATGCCCCGCTTGGTCATGATGTGCCGCGGGCTTGCGGGCTGGTCCTCCACCTTTTCGCGCAGGCGCCGGATCGCGACGTCCACCGCGCGCAGGTCGCCGTAATATTCATAGCCCCATACCTGCTCCATCAGCTCCTCGCGCGAAAAAACGCGCCCCGGCGCCGCGGAAAGAAAGCACAGGATGTCGAATTCACGCGCCGACAGCTCCAGCGGGCGTCCGTTTTTGTACACCATGCCGTTGTCCTTGGAAATACGCAGCCCGCCGCCGGACGGCAGGGGCGCTTTTTCCCGCTCCTCGCCCGACACCGTGCGGCGCATATTGGTTTTGACGCGCGCCATCAGCTCGCGCATGGAGAACGGCTTGGTGATATAATCGTCCGCCCCCAGCTCAAGCCCCATGACCTTGTCGGTCTCCTCCTCGCGCGCGGTCAGCATGATGATCGGCGTGTTGTGGAATTTTTCGCGCACACGTTTGCAGACCTCGAAGCCGTCCATGCCGGGCAGCATCACGTCGAGCAGGATCAGGTCGGGCGCGTCCTCCAGCGCGTGCCGCAGGCCCTCCGTCCCGTCGTATGCCACGATGGTATCATAGCCCTCGCGCTGCAGGTTGAACACCAGGATATCCGCGATGGCCTTTTCATCCTCCACCACGAGGATCGTTTTCTTTTCCATAGATTCCTCCTTTTCAGAGGGTGGGTTACGCGGGAAACCGCCGGTCCGCCGGTTTCCGTTCTTACAGCAGGCCTTTCAGCCTTGCGCGGTACATCGCGACAATGGTTTTCGCGTCGCGTATCTCATCCCGCGCGATCATGGCCTCCACCTCGGCGATGGGCAGGCGCACGACTTCGACGAATTCGTCCTCGTCCGGCTGCATCTCCCCCTCGGTCAGGTCGAGCGCCGCGAACAGATGCACCACCTCGGTCAAAAAGCCGGGCGAGGGGTACTGCGCGCCGAGCGGCACGATGCGGCCGGCCGTGCAGCCGGTCTCCTCCTTCAGCTCCCGCGCGCCGCACGCGGCGAAGTCCTCCGCCCCGTGGTCGAGCTTGCCGGCCGGTATCTCCAGCAGCTCGGTATCATACGGGTAGCGGAACTGCCGCACCAGGATGACGTTGCCCGACCGGTCGACCGGCAGCACACCCACGCCGCCGACATGCTCGCACACCTCGCGCCGCGCCATCCTGCCGTTTGGCAGCAGGACCTCGTCCAGCCGCGCTTTCATGATCTTTCCCTCAAAAAAATACTGGTGGGAAAGCTGTTTTTCTCTCATATCCATCTTTTATGCTCCCTTTCTCACGGCGTGCCGAAGCAGCGCAGAATATAGGCGGTTTCCGGCGGCACCGTGACATGAACGCCGCGGCTGTCCGCGCGGTCGAACTCCGCCCCGTCCAGCATATCGACCGCATAGACCGCGCGCGCATGGGTGCGCACCGCATGGTGGCCGCGGTTGACCAGGATCAGCAGGCGGGAATGCTCGGTCTCCCGCTCGTACTGCAGCAGCGCGCCCTCGCAGTGGAGGAAACGCAGCCCGCCGCGCGCGAGCGTGTCGCTGTCCGCGCGCAGCGCGCACAGCTTGCGGTAAAAGCCCAGCAGCGTGCGGTCCTCCGCGCCCCACGGATAGGTACGGCGGTTGAACGGGTCCTCAAAGCCCTGCCGCCCCGCCTCGTCCCCATAGTAAATGGTGGGCGAGCCGGGCATGGTGAACTGGATGACCGCGGCCAGCCGCAGCCGGCGCTGCGCGCTTTCCAGCCGGTCGGGCGGGAGCGCATAATGCGCGCGCCCGTCGCGGTCCATGTGCCACTCCTCCTCGGACACGCCGAGGATGGTCAGCGCACGCGCGGTATCGTGCGTGCCGATCACATTCATCAGGTTATAAAATACATCGCGCGGATAATTTTCGCGGATGCACTCCATGGTTTCCGCGAAATGCTCGGCCGTGCCGCCGTTCAGGAACGCCAAAATCGCGTCGCGCAGCGGGTAGTTCATGACCGAGTCCAGCTCGCCGCCCTGGAAATACCGGCGGCGCTCGGAATAGGCGATTTTGTTGGAGGCGTCCTCCCACACCTCGCCAATGATGAGCGCATCCGGCTTTTCCTGCTTGGCCGCCGCGTTCAGGCGCCGGATAAAGGCGTCCGGCAGCTCGTCGGCCACGTCCAGCCGCCAGCCGGAGGCGCCCAGGCGCAGCCAGCGGCGAATAACGCTGTCCTCGTTGTCGATGATATAGTCGAGATAGCTCTCGTCCATCTCGCGCACCTGCGGCAGCGTATAAATGCCCCACCAGGAGCCGTATTGGTCCGGCCACTGCTGAAAATCAAACCAGCGGTAATAGGGCAAGTCCTGCGACTGGTGCGCGCCCACGCTGTCATACCGGCCGCGGCCGTTGAAATAGCGGCTGTCGTAGCCCGTGTGGTTGAACACACCGTCCAGCACGACGCGCATGCCGCGCGCCGCCGCCTCCGCGCACAACGTCCGGAAATCCTCCTCGCTGCCGAGCAGGGGATCGACGCGCTTGTAGTCGCCCGTATCATAGCGGTGGTTGGAATACGCCTGAAAGATCGGGTTGAAATAAATCGTGCGCACATGCAGGCTCTCGAGGTAATCCAGCTTTTCGATCACACCGCGCAGCGTGCCGCCGAAAAAGTCGTTATTGAGGATCTCGCCGTTCCCGTCCGGCTGATAAACCGGAATGTCGTCCCAGTTCTCATGCAGCACGCGCGGCGCGACGCCCTCGCCCTCGGGCTGGACGGGCATCCTGTCCCGACAGAAGCGGTCCGGAAAGATATTGTAGGTGATGCCTTCCCCAAACCAGGAGGGCGGCCGGTACGCCGGATCGTAAACCGTGAGCTGGTATTTGTCCCCCAGGGTGTCCAGAATCTCGCAGCGGCCGCCATAGCCGCGCATGGCGTACACCGGACCGTCCGAGCCGTCTACCGTGAAGTAGTACCAGTATAGCCCCGCGTGGTCGGGCGTGAACGACGTGCTGTACCGGTCCCGCGCGCCGGCCAGCCCGTACCAGCGCATCGGGAACGCTTCCGGCTGTCCGCCGTCCTCCTCGACCCACAGCGTCACATACTGGATGCCGTGCTCGCGCCTGGGATAAACAGAAAACTCGACCGTTTCCCCTGCCTTTACCGCGCCGTAGGGATTCTTGCAGGCAAGCTCACGGGAGTGGAACATACAATCGGGAATGGCTTTCAAAAACAGTTCCCCCAAACATAAAAACTCTTTATATAGTATAGCACAAAACGGCCTGCCGGTAAACAGAAAACGGCCTGTACGGTCGTTTTGTTCACAATCTCTTCACTATTTGCCGCGAGCGCGGCGCTCTCTCCCACGGGAAAAAAGGGGCTGCCCGCGGGCAGCCCCTTTCCCTTTGTTGTGTTTTTTAGAATGCAAAGTTTGTTTTGACGCGCCAGATATTCTGCGCATATTCCGCGACCGAGCGGTCCGCGGCAAAACGGCCGGAATTGGCAATATTCATCAGGGACATATAGTTCCAGTTCTCCGGCCGGCGGTACATCTCGCCCACGCGCTCCTGCGCGACCGCGTAGGAGGAGAAGTCCTTCAGGCTCATATACCGGTCGGCCGGACCGCCGTTGCCGCCGTGCAGCAGCAGGTTCGCCAGGTCGGTATAATCCACCCCGTCGCCGAAGCCGTGGATCATATGGTCCATCACGCGCTTGATGACCGGATCGTTCTGGTAGATCAGCATCGGCTCATAGTTGCCGGAGGCGGCGAGCGCCTCGGCCTCGGGCGTTTCCATGCCGAAGATGAAGATATTCTCGCGGCCCACGGCCTCGCAGATCTCCACGTTCGCGCCGTCCATCGTGCCGATGGTCAGCGCGCCGTTCATCATGAACTTCATGTTGCCCGTGCCGGAGGCTTCCTTGCCCGCAATCGAGATTTGCTCGGAGATCTCCGCGGCCGGCATAATCATCTCCGCCAGGGAGACCTTGTAATCCTCGATGAACACAACCTTGAGCTTATCCCCGATATCCGGATCGTTGTTAATCATATTGGCGATCGAATGGATGAGCTGGATGGTCTTTTTCGCCACCGCATAGCCCGGCGCGGCCTTGGAGCCGAAAACAAACGTGCGCGGCACGAAGTCCATGCCCGGGTTATCCTTGAGCTTGTGGTACAGCGAGATAATATGCAGAATGTTGAGCATCTGGCGCTTGTACTCATGCAGTCGCTTGACCTGCACGTCGAAGATCGAGTCCATGTTGACCTCGATGCCGTTATGCTCCTTGATATACTCCGCCAGGCGCAGCTTGTTGTCGCGCTTGATCTGGCCGAGCTGGGCGAGCAGCGCCTTGTCCTCGCCGTAGTTAGCGAGCACCTGCAGCTCGGAGGGGTGCTTGCGGTAGCCCTTGCCGATCTTGCTCTCAATCAGCGCGGCCAGCTTCGGGTTGGCCTCGCACAGCCAGCGGCGGTGCGCGATGCCGTTGGTGACGTTGCGGAACTTCGCCGGATAGATCGTGTAGAAGTCCCTGAACACGCGCTCCTTGAGGATATCCGAATGCAGCGCGGACACGCCGTTGATCGAGAACGAGCCGGCGATGGCCAGATGCGCCATACGGACGATCCCGTCCGACACGATGGCGAGCCTGGAGATCTTCTGGAAGTCGTTCGGGAAGTAATTCCACAGGTCCCGACAGAAGCGCTCGTTGATCTCATGGATGATCTGCATGATGCGCGGCATCAGCTCCTGCATAAGCGATACCGGCCAGCACTCCAGCGCCTCGGGCATGACCGTATGGTTGGTATAGGCGACCGACTGGCTGGTGATGTTCCACGCGTTTTCCCAGGACATATCGTTATCGTCCATCAGAATACGCATCAGCTCAGGGATGACCAGCGTCGGATGGGTGTCGTTGATGTGCAGCACATGCTTGTGCGCAAAGTTGGCGAGCGTGCCGTACTTGGCCTTGTGCTTGGCGCAGATATCCTGCAGCGTGGCCGAAACCAGGAAATACTGCTGCTTCAGGCGCAGGGACTGGCCCTCGCGGTGGTTATCCTCCGGATACAGGACCATGGAGATCGTCTCCGCCATGGCGTGCTTTTCCAGCGCCTTGAGGTATTCGCCGGAGGAGAACAGCTTCATATCCAGCGCGATCGGGCTTTTCGCCTCCCACAGGCGCAGGCGCGCGATGTTGCCCGTATCATAGCCCGAGATCGGCATATCGTACGGCACCGCCAGCACCGGCGTGTAATCGTGGTATTCCACGACCAGCTTGCCGGTTTCGTCAAAATGGGTGTCGATCGTGCCGCCGATCTTGACCTCGCGGGTATCGTCCATGGCCGGTATCTGCCATACGTCGCCCGAGGCGAGCCAGGAATCCGGCAGCTCCACCTGCTGCCCGTCCTCGATCTTCTGCTTGAAGATGCCGTGCTCATAGCGGATGGAGTAGCCCGTGCCGCGCACGCCCGTGGTGGCCATACCGTCCATATAGCAGGCGGCCAGGCGGCCCAGGCCGCCGTTGCCGAGGCCGGGGTCGGCCTCCTGCTCGAAGATATCGGCCATCTCGTAGCCCATTTCCTTGAGCGCCGCGGTCAATTCGTCCAGCATGCCCAGGTTATAGGCGTTGTTGCGCAGGCTGCGGCCGACAAGAAATTCCATGCACAGGTAATGCACCTGCCGCTCCCCATAGTTCTCAACCTCGTTCTGGGTCTGGATCATATGCTCGGTCAGCGCGTCGCGGACAACGAGCGCGCAGGCTTCGTAAATCTGATCCTTGGTGGCGTCCGCCACTTCGCAGGCAAAATGCCGCTGCAGCTTGCCGGCGATGGCCTCTTTCAGCGCATTCTTGGTGTACAGGTTCTTTGGCATGGTATCTCTTGTCTCCTCACTTAATTTGCTTTGCGGGTTTTACCACCCCAGGGCAGAGTGGTAAACCTCTATGTATTTATCAGCCGAGCTGCCCCAGCTGAAGTCGCTCTTCATGCCCTGGAGCATCAGTTTGTTCCACGCGGGCTTGTTATAGCGGAACACGCCGCAGGCCTCGCGGATCACATGCAGCATGTCATGCGCGTTATAGCTGGCGAAGGTGAAGCCGTTGCCCGTGCCGGCGTAATCGACAAACGCCTGCACGGTGTCCTTCAGGCCGCCGGTCTCGCGCACGATCGGGATGGTGCCGTAGCGCAGCGAAATCATCTGCGCCAGCCCGCACGGTTCGAATTTGGACGGCATCAGGAACATGTCGCAGCCGCCGTAAATGCGGTTGGCCAGGTCGCCCGAGAACATGATGGACGCGGAGATCTTGGCCGGATAGCGGCGCTTGGCCTCCAGGAACATCTGCTCGTACCGCCAGTCGCCCTTGCCCAGCACGATCAGCCGCAGGTCGTCGGACAGGATATCGTGCAGCACAGCTTCGATCAGGTCCAAGCCCTTCTGGTCCACAAAACGGGTGACCATGCCGATGACCGGCGTGTTCTCGTCGCCTTCCAGGCCGCAGAGCTTGAGCAGCTCGAGCTTGTTGACCGTCTTGTCCTCCGGATTGCGCGGCCCGTAGTTTTTGAACAGCTTGGGGTCGGTTTCCGGATTGAACGCATCCATATCGATGCCGTTGAGGATGCCGTGCAGCTTGTAGCTGTTCATGCGCAGCACGGAATCCAGGCGGTAGCCGTAATACTCGGTCTGTATCTCGGCCGCGTAGGTGGGCGAAACCGTCGTGACCGCGGTGGAGGCCACGATCGCGGCCTTCATCAGGTTGACGTCCCCGTCCATCGCCATGAAGCCGGAGCGGAAATGCGCGTCGTCGATGCCGAGCACATACTCGAGGATCTCGCGGCCGTAGCGGCCCTGGTACTGGATGTTGTGGATGGTGAACACGGTCTTGATATTCTCATAGAAGGGGCGCGCGGAGAACATCAGGTTATAGTACACCGGCACCAGCGCGGATTGCCAGTCGTTGCAGTTGATGACGTCCGGCTTCCATTCCAGGTCGGGCAGCACCTCGAGCACCGCCTTGGAAAAATAGGCGAAGCGCTCCGCGTCGTCATACTCGCCGTAGACCTGGCCGCGGGCGAAATAGTACTCGTTGTCGATGAAATAGAAGGTCACGCCGTCCGACTCATAGCGGAACACGCCGCAGTACTGGTTGCGCCAGCCCAGGCGCACATAGGCGTTTTTCAGGTAATAGAATTTTTCCCGCCATTCCTGGCCGATCGACGAATACAGGGGGCAGAACACGCGCACGTCGTGTCCCTTTGCCGCGAGGGCCTTGGGCAGAGAGCCCGCGACATCGCCCAAGCCGCCGGTTTTTACAAACGGGGCGCATTCGCTGGTAACGTACATGATTTTCATAAGAGCCGAGCCTCCCCAATAGGCGGCGCGAAAGCGGGGAGAGGCCCCCGCTTCCGTACCTCGGTATTTTCATTATACTAAATTCTGTCTCCCTGCAATATAGGGAAATTCAACGAACATTTCTTGCTTTACAGCCTCATTTTGGCCTTTTTGTCATGGTTTTAACAATTTCTTAATCAAACCGTGGCGTTTTTGGCAATCGTGATCGGGTAGTTCTCATGGCCCATCATGGTGCGTCCGTTGCGGACAATGACGTTGCGGTCCGTGATCACATGGCGCAGCGACGCGTCGGACAGGATGCGCCCGCCCTCCATGATGATGCAGTCCTCGACCTTGGCGCCCTTTTCGATCACCACGTCGCGGAACAGGATGCAGTTTTTCACATAGCCCTCGATCGTGCAGCCGTCCGCGATCAGGCTGTCCTCCACCTCGGCCTTGTCGCCGTAATACGCGGGCGCCTCGTCCTTGATGCGGGTCAGGATCGGGCGGGTGCGCAGGAACACCTCGTCCCGCACCTCCTTATCGAGCATATCCATATTCGAGCGGAAATAATCGAACGTATCCTCGATCTTGACCGCGTATTCGTTGAACAGGTAGCCGGCGACCGTGCCGTCCATCTGCGCGCGGGTCAGGAACTCGCGCTCGAAGTGGATGCAGTTGTGTGTAACGCAGTCGGAGAGCATGTGGATGAGGTACTGGCGGCTCATCACATAGATGCCGAGCGAGGTGTGCTTGCACTTGCCCTCGTTGGAATCGCCCACGCGGATATCAACCGCCTCCTTTTTGCGGTTCAGCTCAACATAGGTCGCATACGGGGAATCCTTCTGCTTCTTGGTGCAGACCATGGTCAGGTCCGCGCCGGATTTGATATGCCGGTCGAGCACGTCGTCCAGCGGGACGTTGGCAACGATATCGCCGTCCGCTACCACAACGTAATCCGCCTTGTTTTTCTGCAGGAAATCGACCGCGCCAGCCAGCGCGTCGATCTTGCCGCGATACTCGCCGGTCACGAGCGGCGAGGCCTTGCGCGCATACGAATACGGCGGCAGCAGGGTGACGCCCGAGTTCTTGCGGGACAGGTCCCAGTCCTTTGCGTTGCTGATGTGGTCGATCAGGGACTGATACTTGTCCTTCATCAGCACGCCGATGCGGTAAATTCCGGAATTAACCATATTGGACAGCATAAAATCGATGATGCGGTACCGGCCGCCCCACTGCACCGCGCCCACCGTGCGGTGCTCGGTGATCTCACGCAGATCGTTGTCATTGTCAAACGCAATGATGATGCCTAAAACACTGTTCATCATGTCCGCCCCCTTAAATCATGTCCGGCAGGTCTTCGTCTGCCATTTCCTTCGCTGCCAGCTTGGCGCCGCGCCCGATGCGCACGCCCTCCGCGACAACGGCAACGCCCCATTTTTCCACGTCGCCATCCGACGGGCTGCCGCCGACAACCGCGTCCTTGGCGATCACGGCGTTCTCCGCCACGATCGAATACTGCACGGTCGCGCCCTCTTCCACAACCGCGCCCGGCATGAGGATGGAGTACTCGACCTTGGCGCCCTTGGCGATCTTCACGTCCGAGAACAGCACGGATTCGGAAACGTCGCCCGCGATCTCACAGCCCTCAGAAAGCAGCGTATGCTTGACGACCGCGTCCTTGGCCGTAAAGTGCGGGGGCGAGCCCGTGGTGCGGCCGTAGATCTTCCAGCTGTCGTCCTTGAGGTTGAGTCCGGAATTCGGCGAGAGCAGGTCCATGTTGGCTTCCCACAGGGATTCGATCGTGCCGACGTCCTTCCAATAGCCCTCGAACCGATAGGAGACCATCTTCTCCCCGTTGCCTAGCATGGCCGGAATGATATCCTTGCCAAAGTCGTTGGAGGACTTCTTGTTCTCCTCGTCCTCAATCAGATACTGGCGCAGCTTTTTCCAGGAGAAGATATAGATGCCCATGGACGCCAGCGTGGACTTCGGGTTCTTGGGCTTTTCCTCGAATTCGTAGATCGTGCCGTCCGGCTTGCAGTTCATGATGCCGAAGCGGGACGCCTCGGCCAGCGGCACGTCCAGCACCGCGATGGTCGCGTCCGCGCCGGTCTGCTTGTGCTGCTGCAGCATCTTGTTGTAGTTCATCTTGTAGATATGGTCGCCCGAAAGGATCAGCACATATTCGGGGTCATACTCGTCGATAAACGCGATGTTCTGGTAGATCGCGTTCGCCGTACCCTTGTACCACTCGGACACCTTGCCCTTCTGGTACGGCGGCAGGACGTACACGCCGCCGCGCAGGCGGTCGAGGTCCCAGGTCTGGCCCGAACCGATATAGGCGTTGAGCACATGCGGCTCGTACTGCGTGAGCACGCCCACCGTATCAATGCCCGAATTGGTGCAGTTGGACAGCGGGAAGTCGATGATGCGGTACTTGCCCCCAAACGGTACCGCGGGCTTGGCGACGTTCTTCGTCAGCACATACAGGCGGCTGCCCTGTCCGCCTGCGAGCAGCATGGCCACGCATTCTTTTTTCCGATACATTGATGACTCTCCTTTTTCTGCGGTTTACTCTATATATGCCGTGGGAACGGCATTTTTCCCTACTTTTCCCCGTCCGGACGAACGGCCGGCGCCTTTTCCGCCGGTTTGACGACCGCCCGCGTGCCGGTCTTGGCAACGGCTTTTTCGCCCGTTTTCGCCACCGCCCTGGTGCCGGTTGCCCGCACTGCGCGCGCCCCCGTCTTGGCGACCGCCTTGGACGTTTTGCCCTTTTTGGCTTCCGCGGCTTTCTTGGCCGCTTCGATCTCGGCCTTGGTGCGGCGCTTGGCGCGCGGCTTGCCCTTGAAGAACAGCACGCCGAACCGCGGGATCTGGATCTTGATGGACTGCTCCTGCCCATGCAGCGGCTTGTTTTCGCTCCTCACCCTGCCGTTGGACAGGCCGCTGCCGCCGAATTCCGTCCTGTCCGAGGTGAAGATTTCCTCATAGCTGCCCGCGAACGGCACGCCGATGCGGTAGCCCTCCTGCATCTCCGGCGAGAAGTTGACCACGATCACGATATCGCTTCCATCTGCCGCAATCCGCCGGAACGCGATGATGTTATTGCGGTTGTCCTCATGGCTGATCCATTCAAAGCCGCGCCAGTCGGTATCCTGCTCCCAGAGCTGCGGCGTTTCCAGATAGAAATGGTTGAGCGCCTTGACATAGGTCTGCATCTGCTTGTGCGCCGGATAATCCAGCAGCATCCAGTCCAGCCCGCGCTGATAGGCCCATTCGGAGAACTGCGCGAATTCACCGCCCATGAACAGCATCTTCTTGCCCGGGTGCGCGGCCATATAGCCGTACAGCGCGCGCAGGCCGCCGAATTTATTCTCATACGGGTCGGGCATCTTGCCGATCAGCGAGGCCTTTCCATGCACCACCTCGTCATGCGACAGCGGGAGGATATAATTCTCCGAAAACGCGTACATGAACGAGAATGTGATCTTGTCGTGCATATCCTTGCGGAAGAACGGGTCCGCCGAGCAGTAGCACAGCATGTCGTTCATCCAGCCCATGTTCCACTTGAAATTGAAGCCCAGGCCGCCGTCGTAGCCCGGCTTGGTGACCATCGGCCAGGCGGTGGATTCCTCCGCGATCATCATCACGTCCGGATGGTCGGTCAGGATATACTCGTTGAGCAGGCGCAGGAAATCGATGGCTTCCAGGTTCTCGCGGCCGCCGTGGATATTGGGGCGCCATTCATGCTGGCGGTTGTAATCCAGATACAGCATGGAGGCGACCGCGTCCACGCGCAGGCCGTCCATGTGGAATTTTTCGATCCAGAACATCGCGGAGGAGAACAGCAGGTTGCGCGTGGACACCTTGCCGTAATCGAACACGCGCGTTCCCCATTCCTTGTGCTCCATCTTGAGCGGGTCGGCGTATTCGTACAGGTACGAGCCGTCAAACTCGACCAGTCCGCAGCCGTCCTTGGGGAAATGCGCCGGCACCCAGTCCATGATGACGCCGATACCGGCCTGGTGCGCCTTGTCAATCAGGTACATCAGGTCCTTAGGCGTACCGTAGCGGCTTGTCGCCGCGAAATAGCCGATGACCTGATACCCCCACGAACCGTCGAACGGGTATTCGGTCAGGGGCATGAATTCGATATGGGTATAGCCCATTTCCTTAACATAGGGTACCAGCTCGTCCGCAAGCTGGCGGTAGGAATAGAAGTTCCCGTCCTCATGCAGCTTCCAGGAGCCGAGATGGCATTCGTAAATATTCACCGGACTGGAGTAAGGCAGGTGGCTTTTGCGCCATTCCATCCAGGAGGCGTCGCTCCATTCGTAGCCCTCGATGTCGAACACCTTGGAGGCGTTGCCCGGGCGGGTTTCGGCGTGGAAGCCGTAGGGGTCGGATTTATCGAACACATCGCCCGATTTTGCCCATACGCTATACTTATATGCGGCATATTCCGGAACATGCGGGATAAATTTTTCCCAGATGCCCTGCTCGTCCCGCTCCATGTAATCCACTTCACGGTCCCAGCCGTTGAACTCGCCCATGACCGAAACCTTTTCGGCCTCCGGCGCGTAAACGCGGAACAGGTATCCTGGTTCGCCGTCCTGCACCAGCGGGTGCGCGCCCATATAGTCATACGCGCGGCAGTCTCTTCCCGAATAAAAGAGCTTGCTCCGCTTCCCGCCGGCCGGCGATGCGCTTTTCTTCTTCACATTGCATCCTCTCCCTCTTACAAACCGCCAAAACAAGCTGATTTCCAGTTTTTTACGAATTTTTTGTCTATTTCGCTTGTTTTTCCGCAGCAAGCCTGGCTTTAGTTGGATATAGTATACATCAACAAAGAAAAAAAGTCCAGCAATTTTACACAATTACCAGACTTTTTTAATGAGAATTTTGTTTGGTTTCAACAGCTTTTGTCGGGAAATGTTGAGATAATGCACAATATCCCTATGTTCTGTTCAGAAAATGTTCCGGCGGATCATATCCAGCGCAGTGGAGGCCGCCTGCATGCGCACGCGGTCCCGCCCGTTCATGGACTTCATTTTACGGGTGAAGTTCCGCCCCTTGTGCCATACGCTGATGTACACCAGGCCGACCGGCTTGTCGTCGGTCCCGCCGCCCGGTCCGGCCACGCCCGTGATGCCCACGCCCACGTCCGCGCCCAGCGCCTGCGCCACGCCCGCAGCCATCTGCTCGGCCACCTCGGGCGACACCGCGCCGACCGTGTCCAGCGTCTCCTTCCGGACGCCCAGCAGGCGCGTTTTGACCTCGTTGGCATAGGAGCACACGCCGCCCAGATAATACGCCGAGCAGCCCGGCACGTCCGTGATGCGCTTGGACAGCAGTCCGCCCGTGCAGCTTTCCGCCACGGCGAGCGTCAGGCCGCGCGCCTGCAGTCCGTCGCCCACGACCTGCTCCAGCGAATCCACATCCACGCCGTACACATCCTCGCCCAGCAGGCCGCAGATCTTTTCCACAACCGGCGCGAGCAGCTTTTCGCATTCCTCCGGCGTGTCCGCCTTGGCGGTCACGCGCGCGAAGCACTCCGAGGTCTTGGCGTAGGGCGCGATGGTCGGGTTTTTGCTCTCGGCCATCATGTCGTGCAGGATGGTTTCCATATTGCTCTCACCCAGGCCGAACACGCGGATGTTGCGCGAGACGATGCAGCCGCCCGCAAACTTGTACAGGTAGGGCATCGCGCATTCCTTCCACATGGGGTTGCACTCGCGCGGGGGGCCGGGCAGCATGATGACATGCTTGCCATACGCCTCGAACGCGCAGCCCGGGGCGGTTCCCCATTCGTTGACGAACACGGTGCAGCCCTCGGGCAGCCAGGCCTGCTTTTCGTTGTTCGGCGTCATCTCGCGGCCGATGGTCTGGAAAAAGCCCTTGATGCGGTCGAGCGAGGGCTGGTGCAGCGCCATCTTTTTCCCGAAGACCGAGGCCAGCGTTTCCTTGGTCAGGTCGTCGAGCGTGGGGCCGAGGCCGCCGGTGGTGATGATGATGTCCGCGCGGTCGCGCGCCGTTTCGACCACATGGCGCAGGCGCGCCGGATTGTCTCCCACCACGGTCTGATAAAATACGTTGATGCCAAGCTCGCTCAGGCCCTGCGAGATGAGCTGCGCATCCGTGTTGACAATGTCGCCGAGCAGGATCTCGGTGCCGACGGCGATCAGTTCTGCATTCATAACTGCTTCTCCTTTCGCGCCCAATGCGCGCAGTAAATAACTCAATCAAACCGCAGCTTTGCCGCGGTTTGATACCACGACCCGCGCCGTGGCGGCGCGACCGCCTTTGGTTACAAAGGCGAGGGGGTTATCGAAAAAAGTTTCTTTGGAACTTTTTTCGTATCTAAGGGGGACAGCGTCCCCCTTAGAGCCGTTTACGGCAGATGGATGATCTCCACCCCCGCGACCGCCTCGTCCACCAGCGCGTCCACCTCCAGGCGGCTTTCCGCCTCGAGGATTTTCGGCATCTTGGGCTTGGTGTTCGGGTGCTTGGGAGTGAACACCGTGCAGCAGTCCTCATAGGGCAGGATGGAGGTTTCAAAGGTGTCGATCTTACGCGCGATGGTCACGATCTCCTCCTTGTCCATGCCGATGCACGGGCGGAACACGGGCAGCCCGCACACCGCGCCGGTCACGGCCATGGCGGGCATGGTCTGGCTGGCCACCTGGCCGAGCGATTCGCCCGTAATCAGCGCGCCGCAGCCGTATTCCACGGCGACCCTTTCTGCAATACGCATCATGAAGCGCCGCATGATGAGCGTGAACAGCTCCTCGTGGCACTTTTCGCGGATCTCTTCCTGGATTCTGGTGAACGGCACCACCATCACGCTCATGCGGCCGCACCACACGGTCAGCTTGCGCCCCAGCTCGAGCACCTTCTCCTTGGCGCGCTCCGAGGTGTAGGGGTAGCTGAAGAAATGGATGCCCACCAGCTCCAGGCCGCGCTTGGCCATCATCCAGCCCGCAACCGGACTGTCGATGCCGCCGGACAGCAGCAGCGCGGCCCTGCCGTTCGAGCCGATCGGCATGCCGCCCGCACCCGGCTCGGGGCCGGCATGCACAAAGGCGTACTTTTCGCGCATTTCGACATGCACGGTCAGGTCTGGGTGGTGCATATCCGGTTTGACCGCTGGAAAGCGGTCGGCCAGCTCGCCCCCGACCCGCTGGCTGATCTCGGTCGAGGTCATGGGGAGCTTTTTGTCCCCGCGCTTGGTTTCCACCTTAAAGGTCCCTGCCTGCGCAAAGCGCGGCGCCAGATAGGACTGCGCGGTCTCGATCACGCTTTCGAGCGTCTTTTCCGGACACACGGCCGCGCGCGAGATGGTCGCGAAGCCGAACACATGCCGCGCGCAGTCCATGACCGCGTCCGCGTCGGCCTCCTCCGGCACCTCGACGTACACGACCGACTGCCGCATGGAAATCCCGCAGTCCGCGACGTGCTTCATGCGCCGCGACAGGTTTTTGAGCAGCCGGTCCTCAAAGGTCTTGCGGTTGAGGCCCTTGAGGACGATCTCCCCGCATTTGAGCAATAATACTTCTTTCATACGATCTCCTTTTATTTTTTATGTATCAAACGAACCCGTTACCGGTCCACCGTGAGCGCGCCGCTCTGCACGTCCACCGCGACCACACGGATTTCCCCGTCTTTCTGCGCCTCAAAATGATACGCGCCCAGCCTGCCGTCATGGTCGCAGACATACCAGTAGGCCAATACGGGCTGCCGGTAGCCCTCCTGCTCCACGAGCCGCGCGGCCTCGTCCACCGGAAGCGGCCGCAGCGCCGCGAACCAGACAAGCGCAATGAGGAGCAGCACGCCGTAAAGCCCCGCCATCCCGCTGGGGGTATACTCCCGCCCGTTCCGGTCCAGCAGCAGGATGCAGCCCAGATACCCCACGCAGAGCCAGGTGTCCAGCAGCCAGGGGTACCTCGCAAAAAAGCACGCCAGCACCAGCACGCCGCACGAAACTCCCAGTTGTAACAGCCGCGTCAGCAGGCCGTCTGGACGGTGTTTTTCCGCCGTCTTCCGCACCGCGGTTTCGCTGTTCCCCGTATCCCTGTCCATCGAAAAACGCAGCGCGCCGCCGATTCCAGACCCCAGCACGATCGGAAACATCACCCTGCATCCGACCCTGCCGCCGTAATGCCCGCCAAACGTCAGCCAGCCGAACCACACCACGCAGGCGAGCCACAGCACCGCCGCAAGGCCGTACTGCCGCGCCGGATGCCGCCCCGCTTTCATGCGCCCACCTCGGACTGGGCGACCGCGCCGGACGAGGCGACCGGCACATAGACCATGAAGCGCCGCCCGTCCTTCTCCGCGGAAAACGCGTAGTGGCCGAGCGCGCGGTCCTCCACCGTCGCATCCTCATAGAATCCCATGCGGCCGCGGCCGTCCTCCTCCCACAGGCTGTCGCCGTGCGAGATACCCTCGTGCGCGAGCTGCTCATACCCCAGCCCGCGCGCGAGCTGCTCCGCCTGCGCCAGCGGGATAGGCCGCACGGCGAGGAAGTAGCCCGCCGTGCAGAGCAGCATGCTCAGCGCAATCAGGAACAGTCCCCGCCCGACGCGCGAGCTGTTCCGGATGGCCAGCAGCGATTCCAGCCCCGCAGCGGCGAACAGGCCGATCGTCAGGCAGCCCAGCAGCAGGCCGTGCATGCCCCCGCGGATCTGGAGCAGGATCACCACAGCGTCGATTACGGCGCCCGCGATGCGGGCTCTGGGCGATACCGCGGCCGACCACCGGCGGTTTTCCGGCTTTTTCCGAAGCTCGAACGCCAGCAGCGCCGCCCCCAGTATCACAAGGACCGCAAAAGCGATCTGTCCCCCGCCGAGCAGCGCGCCGCCGTACCACACGCGGTCCACCACCGGAAGCGCAGCGCACAGCGCGGCCAGCAGCGCCACGCTGACCACGGAAAGCAGTTTCTCTCTCTTTGCCACGGCTGTCCTCCCCCTTTTTCCCAGGCGGCGCGCTTACCGGCGCAGCATCCGCACACCCTTCTGCGCCGCGCGGATAAACGCGTCCACATCTTCGGTTGTATTGTGCGGCGCGAACGAGACGCGCAGCGCGCTGTCCGTGCGCTCCTTCGGCAGGCCGAGCGCGCGCAGCACCCCGCTCTGCCTGCCCTTGGAGCAGGCGGACCCGCTTGAAACGTACACGCCGTCGCTTTCGAGCACGCGCAGCATAACCTCGCTTTTGCAGCCCGGCAGCGACAGGTTGACCACATGCGGGATATCCCCCGCGCCGTTGAACGCCGCGTCCGGCAGGGACGCCGCCGCCTGTTCCCTGAGATAGGCCGCGAGCGCTGCCACATGCGCGTAATCCTCGTCAAAACGCGCCATGCGGATCTCACACGCCCTGGCGAACGCCGCGATATTCGGCAGCGCCTCGGTCCCCGGGCGCAGCCCCTTTTCCTGCCCGCCGCCGAACATCAGGGGCGGCAGGCGCAGCCCCTTCCTGACATACAGCGCGCCGATGCCCTTGGGCGCGCCGATCTTGTGGCCGGAAACGCTCATCAAATCGCACTTCCACTTTTTGGGCGCGAGGGGTACGCGGCACAGCCCCTGCACCGCGTCGACGTGGAACAGCGCCTGCGGCGCCCTGGCCTTGAGCAGCGCCCCCAGCTCGGCCACGGGCTGCACCGTGCCGATCTCGTTGTTGACCAGTTGGCAGGACAGCAGGACCGTGTCCTCGGTCAGCGCCGCTTCCAGCGCCGCAGCCGTGATATGGCCGGTCGCGTCCGGCGCGAGGAACGCCACGTCGAACCCCTCGGCCGCGAGCTGCCTGCAGGTGTTGAGGGTGGCCGCGTGTTCGATTTCGGTGGTGATGACGCGCCCCTTTTTGTGGCGGTTGAGGTGGGAAACACCGCGCAGGCTGATATTGGTGCTCTCCGTGCCGCAGGAGGTGAAGTACGTCTCCTCCGGCAGGCAGCCGAGCGCGGAAGCGACCGTCCTGCGGCTGTCCTCCAGCAGGCGCGACGCTTCTATCCCCATCCTGTGCAGGCTCGACGGGTTGCCGAACGCTTCGCACATGGCGCGCAGCGCGGCGTCGGCCGCCTCGGGCAGCACGCGCGTCGTCGCCGCGTTGTCCAGATAATGCATGCTCGTTAACTCCTTATGATTGCTTTACGCAATTATTTTACATCGCCGGCCGGCCTTTTACAAGCCAAAACCCGCAAAATCAGGATTGAAAAGCGCGCTCCCCTATGCTATACTTTGTCTGTATGGCATGCGGAAAGCATGCGCAAGTGCAAGAAAGGAATGAACTCCTATGCCAGGTAAGGTGATCCTCGGCGCGCAGTGGGGCGACGAGGGCAAGGGTAAATTTATCGATATTTTCGCAGGCAGGGCCGATCTGGTCGTGCGCAGCCAGGGCGGCAACAACGCGGGCCACACGGTCGTCGCGGGCGGCGAAAAATACAAGCTGCAGCTCATCCCCTCGGGCATCCTGTATCCGGCGTGCGTCAATGTGATCGGGCCGGGCGTGGTCGTCAATCCCAAAGCGGTCCTGGGCGAGATCGACGGCCTGCACGAAAAGGGCGTTTCGACCGACAAGCTGTTCATCGACGCCCGCTGCCATTGCATCCTGCCGTGGCACCTGGAGCTGGACGCGCTGAGCGAGGCCGAAAAGGCCAAGGATGGCACCGCCATCGGCACGACCAAAAAGGGCATCGGCCCGACCTATATGGATAAATCCGAGCGCAGCGGCGTACGCATGCATGATTTTGTCGATCCGGACCGGTTCGAAACCGTCGTCCGCGAGGCGTGCGCGTACAAAAACCGCGTGATTACGGGCGTGTACGGCGGCGAGCCGATCGACGCGGACGCGGTCGTCGCGGAATACCGCGCCTACGCCGAGCGCCTGCGCCCCTATGTGACCGACACCTCGCTCCTGACCTGGGAAGCGGTTCAGGCTGGCAAGGAGGTGCTGTTCGAGGGCGCGCAGGGTACGCTGCTCGACCTGGATATGGGTACCTATCCGTTCGTCACCTCGTCGCATCCGGTAGCGGGCGGCTGCTGCATCGGCTCGGGCGTCGGCCCGACCGCGGTGCGCAGCATCATGGGCATATTCAAGTCCTACACAACCCGCGTGGGCGAGGGGCCGTTCCCGACCGAGCTGTTCGACGACACCGGCGATTACATCCGGAATGCCGGCGGCGAATTCGGCACGGTCACCGGCCGCCCGCGCCGCACCGGCTGGTTCGACGCGGTTGTGGCGCGCTACGCGGTGCGTGTCAACGGCATGACTGAGGCCGTAATCAACAAGATCGACCCGCTGCGCGGCCTGCCCAAGCTCAAGGTGTGCGTGGCCTACCGGCTGAAGAACGGCGAAACCGTCACCGAGCTGCCCGCCAATTTCCTGGCGCTGGACGGCTGCGAGCCTGTGTACGAGGAGTTCGATGGCTTTGACGAGGATATCACGGACTGCCGCTCGTTTGCCGAGCTGCCGCAGACCGTGCAGAGCTACATCCGCGAGCTGGAGCGCCTGATCGGCTGCCCGATCACCATGCTGGGCGTTGGACCGGCGCGCGACCAGGTCATCGAGCTGGCCTGACGGACGCATAATAAAAACGGCTGCTTTAGGGGCGGTGACGTAAGAAAACATTTATGTGAGAGAATCGGCGTAGTTTAGGCTACGCCGGTTTTCTTTTCTTTTTGGGCTGCTTTGGATTGCTCCCTTGCTTCCTCAAAATCAAATGCACCAATGAAGTTGTAGACAATCTCGATTTCTCTGACCTTGATGCGCGGCTCGTTCTCGTCCGGCGTATAGACCTCGGAGATATAAATTTTCTCCACAAACTCCCGGAGAACAGAAGCGTCAAGCTGCTGCATATCGGTGTACTTCCTGACCGCTGCAATAAACTGTCTGACATTGACTTTCTGCTTTTCCTGTTCCTTGACTTCCTGCCGTAGATGTTCGACAAGGTTTGTAAGGTTGGTCTGTTCCAGCTCATAGTCACGGGACAGTTTGATGAAACGCTCGTCGGAGAGCTTGCCGGAAATGTTATCCTCATACAGTCGCTTGATGATAACATCCAGCTCGGCAATCCTCTTTTGCGATTGCGTCAGGGTATCTTTCTTTTGCGCCAGCTCCTTGTCCCGTTCCCGCAGGCTTTGATCCGCTGCCCGTTGCACAAAGTCGTCCTCATACTGTGTCACATACTGAATGGCTTCCCGCAGGTTCCGCAGTACGATTTCTTCAAGGACAACGCGCCGGATTGAATGGGTCGTACATAAGGTGCGGTCTTTACGGTAGGTAGAACAGATGTAATATTCCTGCTCTGGCTTGTAGCAATTAGCACGGCACAGGTACATCTTGCCGCCGCAATCCGCACAGTACAGCAGGCCGGAGAACATTCCCATGTCCCCCATTCTGGTAGGACGGCGACGGCCCTGCCGGATTTTCTGGACAATCAGAAATACACTTTCCTCAATGATGGGTTCCTGTGTGTTCTCAAAAATTACCCATTCCGACGGGTCGTTCCACAGCTTCTTCTTGCTCTTGAACGATTGCTTGGTGGTTTTGAAATTCACCGTATGGCCCAAATAGTCAAGGCGCTCCAAAATCCGTGATACCGTTTCATTCGTCCACTTGTAGGGACTGACAGGCGGCTTATTGGATACCGGCAGTCCCTTATCGTAGGCGTAAGCAGTAGGGTTTAGCACCCTATTTTGTGTCAGCCATTTTGCGATCTGCGTCGGCCCCATACCATCCATGCACAGTGCAAAAATCTTTTGGACAATGGCGGCAGCTTCTTCGTCCACGATCCACCGCTTCTTGTCCTCCGGGTCTTTCTTGTACCCATAGGGCGGGATGGTGGTAAGGTGTTCGCCGGAACGTCCCTTGGATTGCCATGTTGCCCGGATTTTCTTGCTGGTGTCCTTGGCGTACATTTCATTAAACACATTGCGGATGGCGGTAAACTCACTGTCCCCGCGTACACTGTCCACACCGTCATTGACGGCAATAAAGTGGACGCCATACTCTGGAAACAGCATTTCCGTGTACATCCCAACTTGAAGATAGTTACGCCCGAACCGGCTCATATCCTTAACGACAACGCGCTTGATCTTGCCCGCCTTGATGTCAGCAAGCATCCGCTGGAATCCGGGCCGGTTGAAGTTGGTTCCCGAATATCCGTCGTCCTCGTCATAGTGGCGGATGGCTGTATAGCCATGATCCCGGCAATACTTTTCCAAAATCCGCTTCTGGTTGCTGATACTATTGCTCTCGCCGTCCAGCTTATCTTCTTGGGAAAGACGCTCATAGCAGGCGGTAATGCCCTCGGCTTCCTCCTGCGGCTGGCTGTGGACATAGAATTGCAGCACCGTGTTTTGGATGGCCGTCTTGGTTTCCTCGCTCAACGGCGCGTCGTTGGACACGCGCTGAAAGGAAGTGACTGGCTGTTGGTACATTTGATTGTCAAGGTTCAAAGTAGTATCGTTATTCCGTGTCGCACGGCGGTTCCGTGCAATCACCATTTCCGGCTGTTTGCTCATAAGTTCCTCCTATTCCGCAGCCGGAAAACGAGGCATGATACAAGTATATTATACCATATCATGCCCCGTTCGTCTGCTCGTAGGAAATTAAAAAATCTTTAATTTTTAAGTCGCTGCTTTGCTCATATCGTTTTGGAGCAGCCGACGGATTTTCTTGACTGCGGTTTCTTTTGCGCCGTTTTTGACGGTCGCTTTCACAATATATCGAACGCCTCCGATCTCGTACTGACGTACTACGGGGGCGGTCTGGTTCTGACTTGTTACTGCACTCATACAGTAATCCCCCTTTCGCTTACATTGGTGTAAAACGAAATGGGCAGGACGGACGGCTGCTGGCACAGCTCCACGGGAGTTTCACCCCGGCCCATGCTGATGGGTGCGCCGCGCAATGCTTTGAGGGCGTTCAACGCGGGAGTATCATTGTCCTGCCTGTACGTCGTCGCCCGTAAGCTGCCACACTCACTTTACAGTATGGTGGTTCTCGCTCCGCTTTTCCCGTAGGGAAAAGCCTCATGGCGCACCTGCTGCACGGCTCGGCACAGACAGAATGTGTCCGTTTTGCCCTATGATGCGCCGCTGGTGCGGGCATATTTGTCAAAGAGCTGTGATGCCACAGACCTTTTGCTGGCGGGGAAAGGGTAAGCCGCTGCATCCAGCCGGGCAATTATCGTTAAACTTTAACGATGGCTTGGATCAACCTGATCTCTAAACACCGTTTCATGTACTCGTCCACGCACAAATGAGGGCAGCCGTCCTCGTCATAGAGCGTCCGGGTACACAGACAATTCATGTAATCGTCATAGTACCGAAGCAGCCGTTCTACGGCTTGGGGATCGCCCGCACGGGCAGACACATACACTGAAAGGGGCAAAGGCTCTTTGCCTTTGCAGGCAGGTTCTTTCATCCGCGTCAACCTCCTTCCGGCATGAGCGCCATCAATTTTACACGCAACTCTTTCAGTGTTTTTGTCCTGTGGCGCTGGACGGCGCTGCGGGACATCCCTGTGAGGCTGGCGATCTCGCTGTCTGCCATATCCAGTACGCAGTACAGGATCAAAATACTTTGTTCCTGTTGCGGCAGACTGGCAAAAGCGTCGGCCACAAGCTCGTTGTCGATATGTAAATCGTACCCATGAGAGCTAAACACAAAGCTGTCGCTGGGATAGCGGTCTACGGTGCAGAGCTTGTCCAACTCATGCTGCGGCAGGTCGCTGAATATCGTTTCACGATTTCTTTGACGCTTCATATTCCGCAGATAAGCCCGTGCCTCGTTTTTCAGCACTTTTTTGCAAAAGGCATCAAACTGGCCTCGTCCATAGTCGCGGGGGATAGCTTCCATCATTCTCACCCCCTTTCTGTTGGGGGATTAGGTGGTTCTCTCCCTTTCCGCTACTAATAATCCTGCGATACCCTTTGCTGCCCGCTGAACGCCTCCTTTTTAGACTTTTTTTGAAATCATCTTCGGGGTACAGAGCAGACCGCAGAAAACAACAAATTTCGCCCGGCAGGTCGTAGACCCACCGGGCGAAATTAGAAGTGTTATGAAATTGATTTACATAGTATAGTACATACTCATGGCCGCTTGTCCCCATTGCTGGGGACAGGCTTTTTTTGGCGGTGCAATCCCCGTCTTATTTTGTCGAAACGCTCTTTGCTTCATGGCGGCTCCCTCCTAAAGCCGCCGATCTCGCCAGCGTCAGGGCGTCGTCATTCTATATGAGGGCAAAAGAACGGCGGCCTTGATCTACTCAAAACCGCCGTATCGTCAGTGATACAGGAAAGCGCACGAAATCCTCTGCCCGTCAGCGGTTTTTTTCTTTCCTCCGCTGTGGAGGCAGATGTTTCTTATTGATTTACCACAAGCATAAACTACAAATGTTACACAAATGTCCGAGGTACCTTTAATTTCGACAAAAAAACAGGCTGAATTGTTACAATGCTCGGACATTTCAAAAAATATTTGAGAAATAGTAGAACCGGCAGGGTAGCATACGCCCCCCGCCGATTCCATACAGTTGCTATTCCGTTCTCAATCGTTCCACCAAAGTATCTTTCTCAATGGATCGGCTAACCCCATAGCTAATGCAAATCTGCAATCCGACGAGCAAAATGGAGAATAAAAGAATCGGGAATATATTAAACTCAAAAAGGATAAATTTCAGAGCCAATACCTTATTTGCCAAATAGCATAGCAAAGCACCTACTGTAACGCCCAAAAAGGTTGCCAATATTGCAGACTTTACACTAATGCTCATTCCCTCTCGGTAAAGCATTTTTCTTAGTTGTTGATTTGTCATTCCAACTGCCTGTAAAAGCGCAAATTCCCGTTTACGGACAATAGCGCTGCTGATTAGCATATTCACCATATTTAATAGCCCGAAAAGAATTACAAATGCAGATATACCGTACAGACTGCTTGTGGTTGCCTTTATGAATCCTCTAATTGTAGAAAATTCTTCATCGTAAATTTTGAGCCTCAAATTCGGATTTCCGCTTATAAGCGCCATGATCCCATCTTGAACAAATTCCTTATAATCCGGGTCGCAAAAAACGGATAAATGTGATGTATTATTATAAGGGGAAAGTTCTGCTATTGCTTCGCTGGTACAATAGAACAACCCTGTTGATGGGAAGTAAGCAATCCCGGCAACGGTAAAAGTTTTTTCAATGTTTTTTCCGGCAACATCAAAATGGAATAATAGTGTATCTCCAATTTTCAGATCGCCATAGTTTGTATCACTTCGATCTGTACGGTATTTATTGACAACTATGCCATCCAGACCGACTTCATCATAATTGATTGTACCGTCCACAAGTTCACTTGCATTAGCAACAAGTTCTGGTGATAGACTGTTTACAATTTCTAAATTGTCCTCTGGCGAATCGTAGACAACTTTTGATTCTACTAAGCGGCCCACGACACATCCATCCAATACAATCTTTTCTACGCCGGGAATTTTATATATTTGTGCCTGCAAATCCTCTGATAGAGGATTGTCTTGAATGATAGTCGGAAAACGCTCATAAAAGTTATCCATCTGTATGCCAATCTGGAAATCCTCGTCTAATGGATAGCTTTGTCGCAACATAGCCGGAAGATTGATGGAAGAAATAAGGATAGCTAATGCAATCATCAAGGTTCCACTAATACTCAATGAAATAATTGACATACGGTTTTTCTTCTGATTCATTTTCAGGTTGCTTTGCGCCAAAGTATTTGGTGTAATCCGCTTCAATGTTTTGTGTCCTTGTCTGGCCTTTTCCCCTTGAAATTTCATTGCTTCAATAGGAGAAGTTTTGGCAAGAAGTTTCGCCGGCTTTCTCAAAGCGAACTTGATAACAGCAAAAATCAAGAAACCAGACAATAAAACAATCGCCATGTCATATAAAAGCCATTGCACCCCGGAGAGAATAACTACAATCAAAATAGAAATCAATGCTCCCAAAGGGATAAACCGTAATGCCAGTAAATTCCCCTGCATTTTCAAAAAGTAACGCAACTGTTTTTTCGTCGTCCCTAATGAAATGAACTGGGCATACATGGGCATCGAATTGACAATGGAAATATAAAAAATACTGTAAATTACAAAACTGCTGGCGAACATAATGAATATCGCAAAAAAGATAATACCGACCACTACAGCACCATCAATATAGATTCCATCAATATATCTGTCATTTAATATGATGTCAAAATCTTCAATACCTTCGGCTTCGCCTTTACTTTTCAAAAAATCTTTTTGAGTGTCAGGACTCATATCGGCTTTTTCCGAATTAAGTGAAACTAATACATCAACCGTCGTAGCGGTTTGCGTGCTGTAAGTTAAAGAAAGCTCGCTGTACTGCTGTGCGTATTCTGTGCGGAAACGATCAGAGGTCAGAATATAAAACTGTTTTCCTTTTTCCTGTGTTTTGTTTTGGATAATGCCGCAAACAGTAAATGTGTTTTCTTTCAATTCATTTGTCAAGGTGTCTACATATTCAAAGGAAAATGTATCACCTAATACCAATTTGTGAATAGACAGATAAGTTTCAGATACAAGTACCTCTGTGTTATTTTGCGGCAGGTTTCCATCCAGCAGTTCAAAGCCCAAAAAGGACATTGCCGGATCATCCATGTATGCCAGATCAGTGCGCCCATCATCGTTCACAATATTACCAAAAGTTTTGTAAACACCAACTGCTTCAAAATCATTATCGGTCTGTAACTTATTTTTCGTATCTTCGCTCACAGCGCGAAACATAGCATGATAAGGTGCTTGTGTGGATTGTTTCAGTGCGTCATTTACTAAAATCGAAAAGACGGTTGCCATTAGGCAAGTCGCAATTACAATAATAATTGCAGTGATTAAAGTCTTGAGCCTATGTTCCTTTAGGTCAGCTTTCGCCAGTTTCTTTATAATAGTGCTGGTATCATTTTCAAAAGGCCATGTCATAGCCTGCCACCTCCTTACTCCACGATCTTGCCGTCCTCAATACGGACAATCCGATCTGCAAGACGGGCAATATCGTTATTGTGGGTAATCATCACGACAGTTTGCCGAAACTCCGCACTGGTACGCTTGATAAGCCCCAGCACCTCGGCGCTGGTCTTGCTGTCAAGATTGCCGGTCGGTTCGTCGGCCAGCACAATAGCCGGTTTGGTAATCAGGGCGCGGGCAATCGCCACACGCTGCTGCTGGCCGCCGGAAAGATTGTTCGGCATATTTTTCAGTTTATCTTCCAGTCCCAGCAGGTGAACAACTTCGTTCATAAACTTCTGATCTACTGTATCTCCGTCCAGCTCTACCGGCAGGACGATGTTCTCATACACATTCAGAATGGGAACAAGGTTGTAATTCTGGAAGATAAAGCCGATGTTTCTGCGCCGGAAGATGGTGAGCTGCTCGTCATTCATCTTCGCCAGCTCCTTGTCCCGGACGATCACATTCCCGGAAGTGGGGGTATCCAGCCCGCCCATCATGTGAAGCAGGGTGGACTTGCCGCTGCCGGAGGTTCCCACAACGGCCACAAACTCGCCGTCCGCCACGGAGAAGTTCACGCCGTCAAGGGCGCGGGTGATGTTCGGCTCTGTGCCGTAATACTTTTTCAGGTCAATCGTCTGTAAAACGCTCATATTCAAAACTCCTTTCAAGGCTTCCTGCCTGTTGATAAGGGTATTGTAAAACCCAAATGTCCGCGAAATGTTACAGCGGCCAAAAAATTTCATTGAAAATCGGGGTGAAATGTTACAGCACTCGGACATTTCAAAAAATTTTACGGCGGGCAGCCGGAAATGGCCGTCCGCCGCGTCCTATTTTGTTGGCAGCATAATGGAAAATTCCGAACCCTTGCCCTGCTCCGAAACCACTTTAATATAACCGCCCTGCCGCGCTACAATCTCGCGGGCCAGATACAGGCCAATACCCACGCCCTGCTGTTCGTGTACTTCTTCCTCACGATAGAAGCGCCGGAAGATGGCGGCCTGATTGCTTTCGGAAATGCCCTTGCCAGTGTCGGCTACTTTGATTTCTACATACATTTCCCACAGCACCACCGACACCGTGATTTTCCCGCCTGCCGGGGTGTACTTTACCGCATTGTCCAGCAGATTAAAGAGGGCTTCGGATGTCCACTTTCTGTCATGGGAAACGGTCAAATCCTCCGGGCAGTCCACGGACACGGTGATTTCCTTTTTCTCCGCTGCATACACGATCCCACTCATGGCCTGCGCCACGGTATCAAAAAGGCGGCCCGGCTTCTTATCCAACTGGATCACGCCTGTTTCCAGACGGGAGGTTTTCACAAGGGCTTGAAAGAGAAAGTCCAGCTTATCCGTCTGGCTGCGGATTCCCCGGATAAAGTCGGTGCGCTCCGCCTCCGTCATAGGCTTTTCCAGCAGGGTGTCCGTCGCCATTTTCAGATTGCTTACCGGCGTTTTTACCTGATGGGAAATATCCGATACAAGGGTCTGCAACTCCTGCCGTTCCTCGTCCACCCGGCGGCGGTTCTCCTGCATGATTTGGTAAAGCCTTGCCAGCCGGTATCCGATTCTGGCAAGCTGGGTTTCGCTGTCCTCTTGGCGCTGGGGCGCTTCATTCCCGGCGATCATGTGGTCTAAAGTCTGGCACAGGTCAGCGGTAAACTGCGACAGCCGCTTTCCAAACACCTGCGTCAGTACAAAAATCCCCACAAGGGCGCACAGCAGCAGCACCCCGCCCGTCAGCAGCACCGCTGTCTGTTTGGTCACAAGAAACAGGGCTATGGTGATCCCGGACATAGAGAGGACAAGCCCTATTGCCACCCGGCCAAACAGCCCCTTTACCGAGAGGTTTTGAAACTTCATTTTGCCTCGCCTCCCGTCCATTGATAGCCCATGCCGTAAACGGTCTTGATATAGGGCGCGCCGCCGTCGGATTCGATCTTGCTGCGAATCCGGCTGATGGAGGTTGTCAGGGTGTGTTCGTCCACAAACCTTTCGTCTATATCCCACAGCTTTTCTAAAAGCTGCCCACGGGTCAGCACTTGCCGGGGATTTTTGCGGAACAGGTTCAGCATTTTATACTCCATCGGGGATAGGGTCAGAGGCTTGCCATTTAAGGAAGCCGTCTGCTCCGAGAAGTCCAGAAACAGCCGCCCGTCGTCGTAAATGTCCTTGGCCGGTTTGTGGTGTTCCAGCATGGCAAACATAGCTTTGATTTTCCGCTGCAAGGCCCCGATCACAAAGGGCTTTGTGATGTAGTCCACCGCGCCCACCTCATAGCCCCGTATCTGGTCGCTCTCCTGATCGTTGGCGGTCAAGAAAATTACGATGGTGTCCGGGTGCTGGGGCTTTATCAGCTTGCACAACTCAAAACCGTTCCCGTCCGGCAGGTTGATGTCCAGCAGCACCAAATCAAATTCCCGCTGGCGGATGGCGTCGGCTGCGGTTCTGGCATTTAGGGCAGAAGTCACGCCGTAGCCGTCTGCGGTCAGGTTGTAGGCCAACATCTTATTCAAAAAACTGTCGTCCTCGACAATTAAAATCTGCTTCATATCCTCACTTCCTTTGCTTTTTGCAGATAGTATAACAGGCAAATGTCCGCGAAATGTTACAACGGACAGATTTTTACAAAAAATCTATCATCAAAATATAGCTCTATTAAAAAGCAGCACCAAAGAAGATATTTTCATATTCCTCTTGGTGCTGTTTATATATTATTTCAGCTTATCCTTATTATCTTCTTGTTTCTTTTTATCCCGATATTTCCGTATGAGTTTATTACGGATAGGAACGCCTACACCAATCAAAAGTACAACTGCCAAAATTGTGAAATCCATACAATCACCTCACATTTCTTTCTTCTTCATAATCCGAATGGACAAGATGATAGAAACCGCATACATCGCGACAATAGAAAAAACCGCAAGGAAAACGAGAAGTATCGGAGAAGATTCAACGATTGAAATAATTGACTTCCCGATAGCTGGCATTTTCGAGAGAAGAAGTAAAGTCACCAAAAAACCGGCCACTGGAATATACATAAATACCCGTCCTTTAATTGAGCCGTACTTGTAATATCCCGGAATCTGGAACACGGTATAGAGCGCAAATAAGAATACTCCTGCAATAGCGGCAGTCACAATGTCAAATACGCCAACTGTTTCACCCAGCACTTTCAAGACAAGCGGCTGTGCAATCAAAGAAATAATCAGGGAAAGAAGTCCCATTGCAAGGACGAAAACATAGCGTCCGATCACAAGCTCGCTTTTACGAACAGGTAAAATACCAAACAGCCGATCCATGCTGTTTTTCTCTGTGATGGAAAAGGTATATCCTGTCGTCATGGCAATAAAGCACATGGCAAATGATACCCCTGTCAGTAAAGAACGATTGATTGCGGCAAACACAATCGGTAGAAGCAGGGTAAAGCAAATTGTCTTAAAATATGGTTTTACCAATGCAATATCTAATTTTGTGGATTTCAAAATATTACTCATAATCGTCACCTTTCTTGCTTGTAAACACTACAATTTCATCAATGGTGGCAGGCTCAACGGTCAGGTTAGGGAAACCGCTAATATCTTCGGTTTTCATCAGCGCCTCAAATCCCGTAGGGAATGTACGAATACCAGCCGCCTTATTTTTCAGATCATCGGACAGTTCCTCAATTCCACCTTTTACAATGCGGAACATATCTACAAAATCATCTTTGCTGCCAGTAAAGTACAGCTCGCCATAACTGATGTAGGTAATATAATCGGCTGCACGCTCCAAATCGCCTGTGATATGGGTAGAGAACAAAACACTATGCTCGCCATCTTCAATATACTCTGAAAGAATTTTCAAAAGTTCATCTCTGGAAACCGGATCAAGTCCACTGGTCGGCTCGTCAAGGATCAGCAGTTTGGCGTCGTATGAAAACGCACAGGCAAGCATTAACTTCATCTGCATACCTTTGGAAAGTTCTTTTACCTTTTTGGTTGGTGCAATGTGAAATTTCCGTAACATATCCGCAAATTTCTGGCTGTCCCAATTTGGATAAAATACCGAAATGGATTTTTCAACCTGCGACACTTTCCAATCATCACTGAAATAATTTGTATCGAAAACAACGCCCAGCTCTGATTTTACTTTTTGTTCTTCTGCGATATTATCCAGCCCCATCACTTTGACTGTACCGCCGGTGCGCTTGAGCATATTCAAAATCAGTTTGATTGTCGTTGTTTTGCCAGAACCATTCGGGCCGATCAAGCCCATAATATATCCCTTTGGCAAAGTAAAGCTGATATTGTGAAGCTGGAAAGAATCAAAAGATTTTGAAAGGTTCGTTACCTCTAAATAATTATTCATCTGTTTTTACCTCCGTTAAAATGTCCAAAAGGCGATGTAATTCCTCTGTGGATAGATTTGCCATTCTTGCAGCTTTTATTGCTTCGGTGAGATTGTTTTCTACTTTGCAAATGAGCTGCTCCTTAATCAGTTCTGAACCAGAACCCATTACGAAACATCCGCGCCCCTGCACATTTTTAACAAAACCCTCTTGCTCTAATTCTGTGTATGCCTTTGTCGCTGTTAAGACGCTGATCTTTAAGTCTTTGGCAAGTGTTCTAAGGGAGGGCAAAGTTTCTTCGGCTTGAAGCTCGCCGGATAAAATAGCCGCCTTGATCTGCTGCTTAATCTGCTCGTATATGGGGACGCCAGATACATTTGAAATAATCAGTTTCATTGTTGCATCCTCCGTGTGTTTTAACTGTTATGCTGTTGTGTATAACAGTATAACATGATAGGCGTATCTTGTCAATATTTCAAGGGGGGGGTGGAAATGATTTCCTCTGTCTATGTTTCGAGATATGAATTATAAAGTTTAATCTTCCTGCATATAGCAACATTCCATTGAGAAAATATGAAATATACAATGTAGATGGGTGGTGCTATATGGCAAATATCAAAGATTGTCCCGGCTTTGAAACTTTTGGCGCGGATGTAAAAGCGGCGCGGAAAGTCAAGCAGTTATCGCGTAAGACGCTGGCGGAACAGGTCAATATCGACTGGCGCTATCTTGCCAACATCGAGAATGATGGAACGATCCCCAGCCTGCCGGTTATCATACAGCTTATCAAAGAGTGCGGCTTACCTGTGGAACGGTACTTCAACCCGGAGATCATGCGGGAAGAAAGCCCACAGAGGCAACGGGTCAGCCACAAACTGAAACTTTGTCCAGAGCAGTATTTGCCGATCATCGAGGGCGCGATTGACGGGGCTATTCAAATCCAAAATCCAAAGAAGAAAAACGAAACGGGGGATGTGTGAAAGCATCCTCTGTTTTCCATTTTATCAGAGAGCCGCAAGGCTCTCTGATTTTTTTGCCTTTTTTCAGAAAAACTTCGTGTTTTGCGGGCAGTTGGACGTGTTTGTAGCGTTTTAGTAGCGGAGAAGAAGAAACGTAGCAAGCATAGGAAGTGTAGCCACACTTCCGAAAACCGGCCCGCCTCTGTCCCTGCGGGCCGTGGCCGGTTGCTTGTTGGGGAAAGCCCCAAACCCCTGTTCAGAAAGGACGGTGAATGAATGACAAACCGAACGCGAAACATTGTGCTGCGTGTCCCTGTTACGCCGGAAGAACGGGCCTTGATCCAGCAGAAAATGGCCCAGCTCCACACGAAGAACTTTTCCGCCTATGCCCGGAAAATGCTCATTGACGGATATATCGTCCACATGGACACCAGCGACATCCGAGCGCAGACCGCCGAGCTGCAAAAGATCGGCGTCAATGTCAATCAGATTGCCCGGCGTATCAACAGTACCGGGACTGTGTACGCGCAGGACATTGAGGACATCAAAGGGGCGCTGGCGAAGATATGGCAGTTACAAAGATACATCCTATCAAGTCAACGCTGAAAAAGGCGCTGGACTACATCGAGAACCCGGACAAGACCGAGGACAAAATGCTGGTGTCCTCCTTTGGCTGCTCCTATGAAACAGCGGATATAGAATTTGAAATGCTGCTGGCGCAGGCCATCCAGAAAGGCAACAATCTGGCCCACCACCTGATCCAATCCTTTGCCCCCGGCGAGGCCACGCCGGAACAGGCCCATGAGATCGGCAGGCAGCTTGCCGACGAAGTGCTACAAGGCAAATACTCCTATGTGCTGACTACCCACATCGACAAGGGCCATGTCCACAATCACCTGATTTTTTGTGCTGTGGATATGGTGAACCACCGCAAGTACAATTCCAACCGGCAGAGCTATGCCTATATCCGGCGCACCAGTGACCGGCTGTGCCGGGAAAACGGCCTGTCCGTGGTACAGCCCAGCCGGGATAAGGGCAAGAGCTATGCGGAATGGGATGCCGGTCGCAAGGGCAAGAGCTGGAAAGCCAAACTGAAAGCTGCTATTGACGCCGTAATCCCGCAGGCCAAAGACTTTGACGATTTTCTCCGGCTCATGGCGGCGCGGGGCTATGAGATCAAGCAGGGCAAATTTATTTCGTTCCGCGCCCCCGGACAGGAACGCTTCACCCGCTGCAAGACCTTGGGCGAGAACTACACCGAGGAAGCCATCACCAGCCGGATCAAGGGGCTTGCCGTGGACAGAGGCCCGAACCGGCAGCGCAAGGGTATCACCCTGCGAATCGACTTGGAGAACAACATCAAGGCCCAACAGAGCGCGGGCTATGCACGTTGGGCGAAGCTCCAAAATTTGAAACAGGCCGCAAAGACAATCAACTTTCTTACCGAGCATGGCATAGAGCAATATGCCGAGCTGGAAAGCAAGGTAGCGGAGATCAGCGCGGCCAACGACGAGGCGGCTGCGGCCCTCAAAGACGTGGAACGGCGTCTTGGGGACATGGCGGTGCTGATAAAGAACCTCACCACCTACAAGCAACTCCGGCCCGTGGTGCTGGAATACCGCAAGGCCAAAGACAAGGCCGCGTTCCGGCGCGAACATGAAAGCCAGCTCATTTTGTACGAGGCAGCGGCAAAGGCCATCAAGGACGCCGGGATCACAAGGCTGCCTGCTCTGGCCGCCCTAAAAGCCGAGTACCGGGAGCTGGACAAGCAGAAAACGCGGCTGTACGAACAGTACGGCGAAGTCAAGCGAGAACTGAAAGAATACGGTATCATCAAGCAGAATGTGGACAGCATTTTACGGGTGACGCCGGGAAAGGAGCAGGCACAAGAGCTATGAGCATACCGAGAATGAATTACCCTCAATACCGCAAGGCCCGGAAGCTGACACATGAGTGCTGCAACTACTGTGACGGAAACTGCCTCTTGCTGGACGACGGCGAGGAATGTGTGTGCGTCCAGAGCATTTCCTATTCGTTGCTGTGCCGGTGGTTTCGTGCCGCTGTTCTCCCGCTGGACGGGGCGCTGTATGCCGAGATCACCCAGAGCAGGGACAGCGTGAAACGGTGCGCCGTGTGCGGGGCTGCATTTACACCGAAATCTAACCGGGCGAAATACTGCCCGGATTGTGCGGTTCGGATGCGCCGGAAGCAAGAGGCCGAAAGGCAGCGGAAAAGATACCTGCAATCTACGCAGTTAAGCCGCTGAATAGGCCGCCGCAGCGGGCTTCTGGCAAGCGATTGACGGGGCGGCAATAGGATTGCTCCAATCCCCGCCGAAACAGGCTTTGAAATGCGTAGAATAAATCCATAGGAAAATGCCGGATGCAGGGCCAGCAAGCCACCGCGTCCGGTGTTTTCCTATGGGCTGTTCAGGATAATGAATTACAGGGTGTATCAGTGCCACAAGCTATATGCTGAATACGAGAGCTGAAAGCCCCTCCTATCTACGCATTTAGAGGGTAAAAAGTCCACGGAAATCAAGGCTTTTCGGTGGTGGTCGGTGGGGTGGCAGAATGATTTATCAAATACCCTCTGAATAGCGGGTCTAAATGCGTAGGAAAAACTTTCCGGCACTGGTTTTCATGCTGCTTCTGTGGTATGCTTGACAGGACGATAATCAAGACAGGAGTTGACACGATGGCCGAACAGGAAATGTTGCTGGACACCGCTACCATCAAGGCCGCCGTCGCCGGTGAGCTATGGGCTAAAGAAAAGGTAGTTGAACACTACACCCCCATGATCGACGAGCTGGCCGTTGACGAGGACATGAAGCAGCACTTGATTATGAAGCTGCTGGAAGAACTGCCAAACTTCCCGATGGATCAGGCATAAGAAAAAAAGCGCCGGACGCAGAGGCATACAGCCCCCGCGCCCGGCGCTCTGCATAGTAGAACATGGCCTATTTTTCTGGTATAATAAAAGAAAAAACAACTTAGCTGGGAGATATATCTATGGGAAAAAATGTGTTTTCTTTGCTTCGTTCCAAAGAAATAATTGCAATTTTAGATGGGGATAAGGAATTTGGTGATATGACCTTTGAAGATAAATACGGCAATGAAAAAAACATAAAAATTGCCATGCCATATCTTAGTGGGCCAGCTATATGCGAAATTTCCTCCCTTTTTGGGCTACCCTCAACTTATTCATGGTCTGGTGGTGCATTAAGTCGCTGGCAATATTTCGATAAAATAATGGAATTTTGTATTAAGCAAAATAGGATGTCTGATTTCCTTGCCTACATATTTTCCAAAGATAAATTTGTTGAATCGTTAAAGGGCCTATCGCCAGAAGATATTGAGGAAGCGTATCGGACTATTGTGCAGAAAATCTTAGAGCAGATTAACAGTATTCTATATTTCGGCGGCAATGAACTCCGTGTGGTTGGCAAGTCATATCAAATTGGGCAAATCGGTAAGGTTGTTACCGTTGCTGCACCAACAGTAAAGGTTATAGACCGTGCTTACATAAAAGATTTAGCTGAAAGAGCTAACAAAGACATTGATGATGGAAATTTTGATAGTGCAATAACAAAAGCTCGCACAATACTTGAAGAAACATTTTGCTATGTTATTGAGAAAAAGGGAGAAGTGCCATCAGATAGCGGTGATATTGGAAAACTTTACGGTCAGGTAAAAGCTCTATATAATATGCACGCACACAAAGATTTGGATAGGCGTATAAACACTTTACTTTCCGGCTTGGAAAAAATAATTTCTGCAATCGCAGAAATGCGAAACAAGGAAAGCGACGCTCATGGTGTGGGCAGTAAGCGCATTGGTATAGCAGATTATCATACAAGGCTTTTTGTTAATGCTGCAATCGCAATGGCAGATTTTATATTGTCTGTATATCAAAATGCAGAGAGGGACATCAAAAATGGGACAGACTTATAGAATTGATCGGCTACACATTATTACACACAAGTGTAAGCCAAAAAAAATAGTCAAAGAAGCACGATGTCGTTATTTAGCAAAAAGCCAAATAGTAAACGGTAACGCAAAGGGAAAACATTTTGATTATTTGAACTTTCGCGGTTCTCATTTCAAAAAAGTGGATTTTTCTCACGCCATAGTTTCTGGATGTGATTTTTGGGGAGCAAGTTTTAATAAGTGCAATTTTCGTAATGCACATATTACTGACTGTGTATTTATGGGATGTCGGTTTACTAACTGTGTGTTTGATGGTGCCAATGTAGAATATACAACCATAGTCAATACAAATTTGGCTGGATGTAGAAATATCGTTCTTGGCAAAAATACAGAAGTTCTATCGCAATATCCGAATGTTGATGTCACATCGGAATTAGAGGAAGTATTAAACGCATTAAGAAATAATGTAAACATCCGTAAGTATAAGCTCCTTCACCTTCCGGGTAATAAAATTAACTATCTCAATATTTATCTATTGCAAAAGAAATTTTCACTGGAAGAATTACCCAAACTACTATGGCATATTTATAGTAAATCAAATAAAAATGTGACAACATACAAAAAATTAGAGTTAGCATTGAAAGCTGAAAAAAGAATGTTATAATATATTTGTCCCGCCCCACACAATCGAGAGGTTGTGTTGCTAATGAGGCTTGGAAACAAGAGATCGGGGACTGTAACATGATAGCTAACATTCGAGGAGGGATGTCTATGATTTCTAATATGAGTACTATCATCAGCTTTATTTGCCTGATTGCTGGAAAAATGTTAAATGTTGTAGCCCCTCTCGATTGTTTGGGGTAACAGAAAAAATTAACGCCGGACGCAGAGGCCATACAGCCCCCGCGCCCGGCGCTTTGCTATGCTTGGATCACTCATCCGTGAAATGGAATTGCTGCGCTTCAAAGTCGGCGTTGTTCATGGCGTCCAGCTTATCGGCGGTCTGGCGGGCCAGCGCCGCTATGTCCTCGTCCATATCCGGCAGGGCGGCCCGGATGTTGGCCGCCGTCCTGCGCCGGTCGCTCTTGTGATACATACAGATCAGGTTTTCTTCTTCCACGGTAAACTGTACCATTGTCATACCTCCAATTCATTTTTCTTGGTTCTGGCCGGGGGCTTTTTCGGGGTTTGGGCCTGTTTGGTTTCGGATAGCTGCCTGCGGATGGAAGCGCGGGGCCTCCGCGCTTCCTTATCCCGGTTCTCGTCCTTGCCGATCACCGCATACAGGCCGTGCCGGTCTTTCATGCCGGTAAAGCACAGGGATTTATAGGGCAGCATGGAAAACAGCCGGTCGGTGTCTTTGCTGGACGCAATCTGCACGAAATACGGGGACAGCTCCACCATGAAATGCGTCTTGTTGGGGCTGTTGGGGGCAGGCAAGGTTTTCAGCTCGGCCACGATCCGCTGCGCCTCGGCCAAAATCATGCCGTCATGCAGCGCCGTGACGTGAGCCTTGAAGTCGCCGGGCGCAAGCTGCGCCCGGCCTTTCTGTTCTTGCCGCAACAGCTCCCGCAGGTGTTCCGGCTCATTGGGTTTGGCCTCATACCGCAGGAACGCCCCCAGCTTAGGATCGGGCCGCCCGTCGAAGTACAGACCGGCGGGCTGCTCCCGGTCGCCCTTTTCATAGTGCAGGATAATGTTGTCGGCCTGTACCGCCTCGGCTGCGACGTGCCGGAAGTGCTGGGGATAGTCCAGCTCATAGAGATTGCCGCGAATGACACCCCGCACCTTGCCGATCAGCTCCACAGCGTAGGCCAGCACCCGGTCACGGGTCTGCTCCCCGTAAAACTTCCATGTGTTGTGCTGCGCGGTGCCTTGCAGGTACACATCACTTTCCCGGAAACAATGTGTCCCGGACGGGCGGGACATCCACAAAAGTGTCTTGTCCTCGGCCTTGTCGCTGGCAGCGGCCCGCCCGATGATCTCTTTGTCGATCTCAAAATCGTTGCGATAAAAGGCGGTGTTCTGCCGCATGAGCTGTTCCAGCGCGGCCAGAACATCCACATTCTCAAACCTGTTCATGGTGTCACACCTCCAATTCCTGTGTCTTTTCCCGCTGCGGCGGTTTCTTCTGCTGTTCCTCCTTGGCGGCTTTGAGCTGCGCCCGGATGGACGGCTTTTTCTGTTTCTGCGCCGGGCGCTGGGGCTGCTTGGGCTTTTGGGCCTCCGCCTTGGCTGCCTCGGCCACGTCAAACAAGGAAATCTGTTCCCCGGCTTTGGCCTTGGCTTCCAGCTCGCTCATGGTAGGGGCATTATTCAGAACGCCGTCAATCATGTTGTAGTTTTGCTCGGTCATCATTTCAGCGGCCTTGATGGGGCTTTCCTGCTGGGCGGGGATGGCAAAGGCGTCTGTGCCGTTGCCCATGATAAGATACTTGCCGTCCTCGGATTGGTGGTGGAAACCATAGCCTGCGGCCTCCAACTGCTCCCGGCTCATGTCGGTTATAAGGAAGCTGCCCCGTGGGGTCTGGATGCTCTCGCCGGTCAGCAATTCCCGTGGCGTAAGCTGTTTTTCCCGCTGCAAGAAGAACTCCGGCACCGGCGTAAAGCCGAAGCTGTCACAGTAATGGGCTTCCTCCTTGCCGCTGCGGGTCAGCACCACAACGTCGGAAACGGAAAGGCTGTGGCCGGTGAAGTCGGCGGGACGGTCAAGGTTGAATGTGCGGTAAATGTCCTCCAGCGTGGTTTTACCGTCCAGCGGGGCCGTGTAAACCAGATTGTAATTCTGCCGGTCAACGGCCAGCCCCACCGCCTGCAAACGCTCGTAAGGCTCAAAGCGATAGTCCCGTGTTTCCGGCCCGCCTTTGAGCTGGTAGATGGTAAAGGTGTCGCCCTGCTCCTGTGCCGGGGGATCGACGGTGAAATACGGGTTTTCCCATTGGGTGAAAGGCATATCCGGCATGGCCTTATAGCTGCCGTTCTCCATCACATAGGGCCGCACCCGGTCAAAGCCGATTTCCTGTGCCACACGGGAGAGGCTTTCCAGTACCACGGGATCACTCCGCAGCCGTTCCATGCGGGTGAAGTCCTCCACAAGATAATTCTGGCCCGCCCGCACATGGAGAATATCGGCGGCGCTCATGCCGTCCTTGCTTTCCATGCCCAGCGTCAGATGGGCGTAGGGTCGGCCATCGGTGTTCAAATCCTTGGCCTCGCTGTTATAGGGCTGGCTCCGCAGCTCGTTGAACCGGGCCTTGGCTTCCTCAAAGGTGGCAAAATGCTCTATCGGGGTCTGCTGCTCGGCATTGGTGGCCCATGTTTTCAGATCGGGAATGATGTAAAAACCCCATTCCCGGCCAGCCTCCGGCTCGGCGGCGCTGCGCTCGGCCAGTGTCTTTTCGGCCCGTTCCCGCACATCGTCCCGCAGCGGCACCGTATAGAGGCTGGAATCAGAAGAAAAGCCCACGTTATTGAAAACGTAGTCCACATCGGCCTCTTTCAAGGCACCTGCCGGATAGTAGTCAGCCCGTGTGGGGGTGTCGCTCACCTTGCCGCTGGCAATATCATGGTTCAATCCCGTTTCCAGATGGGTACAGATTTTGCCGTCCACGGCCAGCGTCACATAGTACCAGCCAATATAACCGCCGGTCTTTTCGTCGGCTCCCTCGTTGAACTCCACATTGAGCAGCGTGTAAGGCTTCAAGCCCTTTTGGGCCGCGATCTCGTTGTCCTTGACCTCCCGCTGCAACAGCGCAGGCAGGGCCGCTTCCTTGGTGGCCTTGACGATCTCCGGGTTGTACTGCACCAAAGTACGGTTGACACATTCCGTCTGCACCTTAACCGTCTTGGCTTTCGGTGTCAGGTGGTTGCCGATAAACAGGGACGCGCCGTTGTCAAAACGGATCGTCATGTCGCTGGTGCCGCGCCATTTGCCGGTACAGGGGGACGTGTGGATTTCGCCGGTCTTACAGCCAAACGACTGCGCGATCACATCAATCTTGGCCTGCAAGGGCAGTTCTTTGTATCGGTCAGCGATTTCCAGCGCCTTTTCCTGCAACTCCGTCAGGGGTTTTGCGGGGGCCGCCTGCGGCTCGGCGTCGGAAGTGACTTCCTGCGCCGGGGCGGTTTCCGGCTCCGGCTCCTGCACGGGTTCTTGTTCCGGCTCCGGCTCTGGTGCCGGTTCCTGTTCCGGGGTGGGTTCGGGTGTCGGCTGTTCCTGTTCCTTGGCATACAGCTCTTTGACGGCCTCCTGCGTCAGCTCCCCGGTATTGAGCTGATCCATCAGCTCCCGGCACCGTTCCGGCGTCCCGACGTAGAGAATATCCCCGATCTTGGCCCTGCCGTTGTCCTGCGGAACATAGGCTTGCAGCAGATACAGGTTTTCCCGGCTGTCGCTGCTGGGGGTGGCGTGTACCCGGTAGAAGTAGTCCGGCTCGGTCTGATCCTGTGCCATCTGCGCCCGCTGCTCCCGGCTGCTGTTGCGTTGCAGCTCCGTGGGCTTGATGCCGGAAAGGGGCTGAATACAAGCAATTCTGTCCGACGCACGGTAGGCATTGTCGTTCAAAAGCCGCTGCCATGCGCCCACACTCGGCGCCCAACGGAAACCGTTCTCTTTCAACTGCTGGCGGGCATCCGCTTCCGGCTTGCCGTCAAAGAACACCTGCAAGCGGCCCTGATCCCGGTTGGCCTCCACATGGCCGCCGTCAAACTCCCAGCCCACATAGGCCACTTCGTTTGCGCGGGTCAGGCTTTCGATCCGCTGCCGAACGCGGCGGATTTCCGCATTGTTGTTGGACAGCTCCCAGCTCTGAAACGGCTTCTTTTCATAGTGCCAGCCGGACGCCATATCCGCTTTCAGGTTTTCGATGTTTTCAGGAGAGAGGTGCGGGCAGCCGTCCAACGTGCCGTGTTTGCGGTAATAGGCATTGACCGCTTTCATGGTTTCCTGTGCCTTTTCAAGACCGTCCAGCTTCTTTTGCAGCTTGGGAATGGCCTGCGGATCGTCCTGCCGGATGCCGCCCATGCCGGTGCTGCGGATTTTATCAAGCAGCCCTTGGATGTACTGCCATTCCTGCATATTGCTGTCGCGGGCCGCGTTCTGTTTCTCTTTCTTCCGTACCGGGAAATTGGAACCACCGGCAATCAAAATGGACGGAACACGGGCGTCAATCTCATAGCCGTGGTTCATGTTGGCAGCCAGCTTCCGGGCATAGGTGTCAAGCAGGCTGTCGATTTTCTCATGGTACATGGGATCGACGCGCTTTTTTTGTTCCTGTGCCAGTGCAAAGGCTTCATCCACATAATGCCGGTACTCGGCTGTGGCGCTGCCGGGCTTGTAGTCGGAAAAGCTGTTCATTTCCTTGGCTCGACGGGCCGCGCCCTCATTGATGGAATAGTAGTAGTCGGACGCCGCAGGCTCTTTCACCGGCTGTTCCGGGGTTTCCTGCTGGGGCGGCTCTTGGGCTTCCTGCGGCTGGGCCGGGGCCTCATAGCCAGCCGCCGCATATTCCTCCACGGTCATACCGGCGTCGGCGGCCTCCTGTGCAATTTCGGCCTCCACCTGCGCTTTGTAGTCCTGCAAGCTCTGGTCGAAGTCGGTCAGTTTCGGCGGCTCCGGCAACTGATACTGGCCCTGATTGAGAAGCGGACGGCACTCTTTCACATAGTCCAGAACCGCTTGGAAATAGGCTGTCTGTTCCGGCGTCAGGGTTTCCCCGGATTGCAGAGGACGACGGGCCTCTTGCTCCATAGCGGCCAAATTACAGTGCAGCGACATATACGGAACAAATTCATGCAGCAGCATATCCCGCTGGGCCTTGTCCGCCTCCCATGCTTCCGGCCCATCATGTTTCAGAACATGGTTTTTCCAGCTCTCGTCCTGTGCGTAGTATTCGTGATAACCACGGATATGCTCGATCAGAGAACCGTCGCCGTCGCCAAAGTCCTGCCGTCCCTCGTAGTTGTCCGGCTGTCCCTGAAAGGTGAAGTCGATGCGGAACTTGGTCTTGTCGTACCAGCTTCCCTTGTAGTCGGGCTGTTCCCGTTCATAGCGTTTGGCGCTGTCCAGCTCTTTGAAAATGGCGTCGGCCTCATGCAGCGGCATTTGCTGACCGTCTTTCAGGTGGGGACTTTCACTCCAAATAATCGTGACAACCGGCTCCGCTGCCGGATCAAGGGCGGTTTGCTGTTCTGCCTTGGCAACGGCAATCTCACTTTCGATCTGGCTTCTCACAAAATCATCCATGTGGCCGTGCTGCATTTCATAGCCCTGTTCACACAGACGGTTGATAATCTCGATCACCTTGTCCGTGTCGCCCACAGCCTCGGCGTACTCCACGATCAACCGGCGTTCCTCGTTGCCCATGCGCTGTCCGTCACGCTCGGCCCAGTCGATCAGAGCGTTGGCCCGTTCCGTGGGGGTGGCATCCGGCATAATGGGCTTGTTGTTCAAAAGGCCGTCAATCCCATTCCACGGCTGCGGCTCCGGCTGTACGGAAATAGCATTGGCCTGTTCTGCGGCCTCCTGAAAATCTTCCAGTGCGTCGCCGGTGATGGTTTCCGTCACATGGCCCTGTGGTGCAATCCCGGAAAGAATTTCGTCGCGAGCCTCCGACAAAGAATACTCCGTATTGTCCAACTGTCCGCCGTCGATCTCTTTGTAGTCAGGGCCATACATGGTATAGTCAAAGCCGTTTTCGCTGGTCTGGATAAAGAGAATATTGCCGCTTTCCAGACGGTAGGCAGCTTCTTGGGCCTCGGCCCGTTGCAGCGTACCGTCGCCGGAAAGGACAAAGCCCTGTGTCTGAATGGCGTCCAACGTGCCTTGCGTCACTTCGCCGGTGGATTTCACATCGGCGTCAATCAGGGTTTGCAGCATGGCTTTCACACTGTCGGTCATTTCCTGCTGCTGTTCCGGGGGCAGCTTGGAAAACACACTGTCGGGGGCAGGCTGCTCGGCGGCCTGTTCCACGGTCGGCTCCACAGTTTGCTCCACGGCCTGCTGCGCCTGCCGCTGTTGCTGAAGCTCTAACAGGTGGGCTTCCATTTCATTGATAAGATTGTTGGCGGTGGATCGGATAGTTTCAAGGGACGCCTGCAATTCCTCCAAATCCTTGCCGGAACTCCAATTTGCAATGTACCCGAAAGAATAGTCCGACGTGTCCAGCCCGAAATACTGGCACACCGTATAGGCCACGCTCTCGGCCTGTACCTCACGGGTGGCTCTGTCCGGCATCTGTTCCTCCGGGAGATTGCTGTTTTTCTCATACAAGCGGGCGTGGGCAACTTCATGGATGCTTGTCTTTAAGGTCTGCAATTCGCTCATGCCCTCATTGACTGCAATCCTCTGTTCCAGATAGAAGCAGCGGCCCTTGGCACCATCTAAAATAGGCTCAATGGAAATGGGATAAGGGGACGCCTGTGTTAAGGCGGCCTGCAAATCCTGAAAATGCTCCACGTCACCGTCCAGCACATCCACATGGGTTGTGGGCAGCTCTTTTCCCTCGGTCTGGCTTACGTCATAAACCGATACCGCACGATAGTCCGGCACAGTGATTGTCTGTTCCTCCATCACGGTTTTGCCGTCTTTGTCTTTGATGGATTCGCCGGTATCAGGGTCTATTTTGGGAACACGCTTTTTGACTTTGTAGTAGGCGGGGGCTAAAATTTTCAGCCCGATTTCTCCTTGTTTTCGGGTGCGCTCAAATTCCGATTTCCATTTTCCCAGCCCGGCTACCAAAGAGGCGTCCGGCTTCTGCATGAAAATCAACATGGTATTTCGGAAGCTGTAACTGTGGAACTTGGACATAGAGGCAAGATAAGATTTGTAGTTGTCGCTGCTCATAATGCCCCGTACACCAGCTTCCAGCCGGTCGGTGATCTCTTTCATGTATTCATCTTTGGACTTGTCCTTGGTGATGATGGGAGCTGCCTCCGGCAGTACAGCAGCGGGAGCCGGTTGCTCCGTGCGAAAGGCGTCACGGTCAGCCTCCGGCGCGGGATAGGCCATCACCCGGTATTCCTCCGGCACCGGCTGGCCCTCATGGACGCGCTGCCACTCGTCGCCGCTTTTCACCAGATAGCCGTAATCGGTGAAAACACCATGCTCCGTATTGGCAATATGCAGGCCGAAACGGGGCAGGAAAATTCCCGCTTTCCATTCCTCCGGCATATCCACCATGCCGGAACGGTTCAGGTAGTAGTCACCCAACTGGCCCGTGCCGGTGACATCCGGCAGATGCACATAGTAGTCCACGTTGTCGGGGTAGTCGATGATCTGGCCGATGCTGTGGAAGTCGCTCTGTGGGCTTGTCAGGGCGGCGTTCAGCTCCGCAAGCTCGGCGGCGTCCAGCTTTTCCAGCCTCGCGGCAAGGAAGTTCAGCTCGTCCACATCGGCGGACAGCACCAGATCGCGGGGCAGCTTAATGGGACGCTCCTGTGGGCTTCGGTAGTCGTACAAGAAAAAGTCCTGCGGATTGTCGGCACTGATCCCGATTTCCCGCAGGGCTTCTTGCAGCTTTTCGGTTGTGGTCGGTAAAGAAAACCAAAGGCCCTCTTTGCCTTGCTCATAACGCTGTCGGTTATGCAGCAGGATAGAAAACACTTCGCTCATGGGTTCACTCCTTTCAAAAATCAGTTTGGATAACGGCTGCTCCCATACATCCCCAAAACCGCGAATAACGGTTTTGCCGTTGGCTCCATTTCGCGCAAACATCTCCACCGTGGAAAACGCACGGTCAAACTGTTCTGGATTGCTGGCGTCAATCGCCGGAGCAAAATGGATAACGCCATCTTTGTATTGCTTGCCCGTCCCGATCCAGCCGCGAAGAAAACTGTCAAAAGGGGCTTTCGCGCCGCTTTCCCCGTGTTCCTCGGCGTGGCTCTTGACAAGGGCATTACCCCGGTACTGCCTGCCTAAAATCAGTTCCCCGGTCTGCGGGGAGAACATGAAGCGCCGGTTCTGGATGGCCTGCATATCAAAAGTGGTATGGTTGGTATCAATCAGCAGCAGGCCATTTGCAATCTCTACTTTCTGCTTTTCCGTTTTGTCAGCTCCTTCTTTCAAAATAGGGGTTTGGGGCTTTCCCCAACAAGCAAAATCCCCGGCCCGGCAGGGTGGCCGGGTCAGGGATTTATCGGAAGTGTGGCTACACTTCCTATGCTTGCTACGTTACTCCGTCAGCTCCTTTTCTCCACGCGGTAGTTGACGTACTTCCCGCCGGTATCGGCCAAAAGCACCGTCCCGTCGTAGGTTTTGCCGGTTTTCATGGAGCGCAGGCCCTTTACCTTTGCTTTTCCGTCTTTGAGCAGCGCGGCGGCGATCTTCGGGGTGAACGTCTTGCCCCGTTCCTCAAAAAATCGGTCATTTTTCCACATGACAAACTGGCAGGCCCGGTTTCCGCAGTAATAGTTTTTCTTGCCCTCGTAGACGGCTTCGCCGCAGCGGGGACACTTGCCGATAACAACACGCTCGGCCTGAAACAACTTCTGCGCGTCCTCGCTGATCTGCGAATAACGGGAAATCAGGCTCCGGGTCATTTCCTCAATGCCTACCATGAAGCCCTCCGGGTCGGCCTCGCCCTTGGCAATGGCCGTCAGCTTGGTTTCCCATTCCGCCGTGAGCTGGGGAGAAGTCAGCACTTCCGGCAGGACGCACACAAGGTTGTGGCCGTCCTTGGTGGGAAGTAGCTGTTTGCCTTTGCGCTCCACAAAGCCCATCTGCACCAGCTTTTCCAGAATGGAAGCGCGGGTTGCCGGGGTTCCCAAACCTTGGCGCTCGGCGTCCTCCGGCATATCCTCGGCCCCGGCACGTTCCATAGCAGACAGCAGCGTATCTTCGGTATAGGGCTTGGGCGGCGTAGTGAAATGCTCGGTGATGCTGGCCTCCACCGGGTCAAAGGTCTGGCCCTCGGTGATCTCCGGCAGCTCCCTTGCCAGCTCCGGCGCGTCCTCGTCGGCGTCGGTCTTGAACGACGCCTTGAAGCGGCGATCAATCTCTTTCCAGCCGGGGGTGAGAATGGTTTTGCCCTTGGCGGTGAACTCGTTCCCGGCGCAGGTGAATGTGGCGGTGACAGCCTCATACACATGGGGCGCGGCCACGGCACACAGCAGCTTGCAGCACACAAGGGACAGCAGTTTCTTTTCGCCCTCGGTCAGCCCGTCAAAGCCTTTCTGCACAAACTCCATCGTGGGGATAATGGCGTGGTGGTCGGACACCTTTTTGCTGTTCAGCACCCGGCCAAACTGCGGGGCAATGTCCAGCCCAGCCGCAAAGGAAAGCAGCGGCCACAGGCCGGACACGATGCTTTCCGCTGTGGGCTGCATATCGTCGGTAAGGTACTGGCTGTCGGTGCGGGGATAGGTCAGCAGCTTCTTTTCATAGAGCTGTTGGGCATAGTCAAGGGTCTGCTTGGCGGTAAATCCAAACAGGCGGTTGGCCTCCCGCTGCAAGGTGGTGAGGTCGTAAAGACGGGGCGGCTGCTCCGTCTTTTTCTCACGCTTTACTGATACACAAACGGCCTGTGCTCCTGCACAGGCCGTCTTGGTGGCGTTGGCGTCGTCAGGGTTCAGGAAGCGGTCGCTGGCCGCCTCCATGCCGCCCGCCGCGATATGGACGACGTGATATTTCTCTTTCTTGAAACCGCTGATTTTTGCCTCCCGGTCAACCAGCATTTTCAAGGTGGGCGTCTGCACCCGGCCCACAGTCAGGGTCTTGTGGTAGAGGATGGAGAAAAGCCTTGTGGCGTTTATCCCCACCAGCCAATCCGCCTGCGCCCGGCAAAGGGCCGATTGATAGAGGGCGTCATAGTCCGCGCCGGGTTTCAGGTTGGCAAAGCCCTCCCGGATAGCCCCGTCCTCCATACTGGAAATCCAAAGGCGCTTGAACGGCTTTTGACAGCCTGCCATCTGATAGACGAAACGGAAAATGAGTTCCCCCTCGCGCCCGGCGTCGGTAGCGCACACAAGGCCGTCCACGTCGGGGCGCTCCATCAGGGAACGCAGGGTGTCAAACTGCTTTTTCTTGTCGTCCGGGATGATGTACTGCCATTCCTGCGGCAAAATCGGCAAATCCTCATAGCGCCACTTCTTAAAGCGGGGGCCATAGGCCCCGGCGTCGGCAAGGGAAACAAGGTGGCCGATACACCAGCTTACCAGATAGCCGTTCCCCTCAAAGTAGCCGTCCTGTTTCTTATCCGCGCCGATCACGCCCGCAATACTGCGGGCGACGCTCGGCTTTTCTGCGATTACAAGTGTATGTGAAGCTGTCATTCCTCGTCCTCCTTATCTGTTTCTTCCTCCATTAACAAATCTTCCTCCGGCTCTTGGGCGTCCCCGCCGGTGGCGTCGTCCGGCTCCGGGGCTTCTTCTTCGTCCTCGTCCTCGCCAAAGTCGTACTCGTCCAGATCATCGCCGCCCTTGACATCCGCTTTCGGCTTACGGAGCTTAAAGAAATAAAGGGCCGCGCCGCCGCCTGCCAGCACTACCACAAGGAACACCACAAGGCCGCCCATGCCGCCGCTTTCTTTCTCCGGCGCTGCCGGTTCTTCCTCGTCTGCGGGTTCCGGCTCCGGCCCGGCGCAGGCGGTCAGGCTATTCTTACAAACCGGGCAGGCCGTGTTGACGGCCCCGGCCTCACACTTGGCCGTGCAGGTGCAAACTTGCGGCTCCTGTTTGCCGTCCTCCAACAGTGCTTGCAGGTCGGCGTCGTCCACTTGGTTGAGGAAATGGACGGACGTTTCCTTGTCCTCGTTGGCCCGGTCAATCAGGATATAGAAATAATTCCCGGCCTTGGTGGTGACGGTGATAAGCTGCTTATCCCCGTAGAAATCATCCACCAGCGCCGCGTTGCCCTCCGGGGTGACGGGTACGCCCTCCGGCTCCATCTCTATGCCGCCGGTGGTGGGTTCCTCTGTTTCCTCCGGCAAAGGGGCCTCGGTGGTTTCCGGCAGCGGCTCCGGGTCAGGGTCAACGCCTCCGGCGTAGGCGGTGACGGAAAAAGCCGCCATGCAAAGCACAGCGGCCAGTGTCACGGCAAATCTGCGAATGATCTTATTCTTCATCGGCGTTTCCCTCCTGTTCAAACTCCGGCTGCGGGGCCGGGGGCGCTTGCAGAGCGCCGCCGCGCACAAAGGCGGCGAACTCCTGCGGGGTCATGTTCAGGCCACGCACAAGCTGGACGATCTGCAAGTTTTCCTGTTCGGTCTTTGCCGCTTCCAGCTCCCGAAGCTGCTTTTGCAGCTCCGCGATCTTGCCCTTGGTTTTCTCAATGTCCTTTTCAATACGGTCAAGTTTATTTGCCATAACTGATTACTCCTTTCCAAATCGTTCCTGCCATGCGTAGTTGCGCCCCAATCCTTTTACAGTTTTCAGATAGGGCAGGGCGTTGGCTTCCAGCGCAAGCGCCCGCTGATACAAGGCGGGATAGTGGTCTTTCAAATATAGGATTTCGGGTTTCTTCATGCTGGGGCAGAAAAAACAGGAGGATTTGCCCGGCTGCGGCAAGCCTGCCGCCTGAATCGCCCGGACGCAATCGCTCCTGTCCCAGCCCCATTCTTCTATCAGGGGATAACAGTTATAATATTTTTTGTCGGCCTCGTCAATCTTGCGGGAACGGAGATACCGCTTCATTTCCCCGGCGTCATATCCGATAAAGCGGTTGACTTTCCCTCCGCCTTTCCAGACTTCCCGGCACGGCTCATAGTGGTTGCAGAACTTTTCCTGCGGCCCGACTTTGTGCTTTAGGGAACAACGCTTGTAGCCGTAGGCGATTGACGGGAGGGTGCAGGATTGCAGACATTCCTTTTCCAGCGTCAGCCGGTTTCCCTCACGGTCAAACTTCTGTACGGTTGTGATCTGCGGCATACCATGTCCGGCCAGCCATGCGTCCATTTGCCGGATAAATTGATAAGTGTGGGGCTGCTCGGCCCCAGTATCGGCAAATAAAATCAGATCAACAGGGATATGGTGCTGATAAAGGCCAACAAGTAAGGCGGCGCTGTTTGTACCGCCGCCAAAAGAAACGATATTGATTGAAAATCCTCCTTTCTGGCGTCAGGGTAGACGCCCGTAACAGTACAGGTGAGATTGCCAGTAACTTGAATTTAGACTTGTGTAAGAAATGGGGTCGCCACAGTGCAACATGACGGAATTACCCACATACAGCCCCACATGGGACACGCCGGGGGTGTCGTAGGTGCCGACGAAAAACACCAGATCGCCGGGCTTGGCCTGCCCCGCCGTGACGGGAGTACAGAGGTTATAAAGCCCCTGCGCCGTCTGCCGCCCGACGCTCCATCCGCTGTGATTGAGTACCCAGCTAATAAAGCCGGAACAATCAAAAGACGTGGACGGGCTGGAACCGCCCCACACATAGGGATAGCCCACATACTTGTCCGCCTCCGCAATCATGGCGGCAAAGGTTTCATCCTCCAAAGCCTCCGGGGGGATTTCATAGTAGGTCGGCTCCTTGACGGTGGAGGCATGAGGATAGCTGCTGTTTGGAAAGAGGTCTGGCCGGTTGCCTAACGTCTGCATATAGGCCGCGTACAGGCTCAACTGTTCCTCGTCCATGATGTAAACAGGCAGGTGGGACAAGTCGTTGTTGGTGAGCGTCACGTTGCAGATATAATAGGTATAGGGGACTTCTACCTCGTACTCGTTGCCCTCGCTGTCTGTCCTCGTTTCCGTGCGGTAACGGATTTCCGTTTCAATGGTCTGGGTCAGGGTGTATTGCTGTTCAAAGAGCATGGCAAGGTCGCCCTGTACCTCGTCCAGCATAAACGCCCCGCCGTGGAGCGCGGAGAGGATAGAGGTCAGCACATAGGGGTCATGGCTGATTTCGTCCAAATCAAAACGGTACTCATCATAGCCGGGGTGCAGGCTTTCGTAGTTGTCAAGCTCATGCTGTAAGTCGGCCTCCATCCCGGCATAGGCGTCCTCGGCCCCCAGCATATCGCTGTCCTCGGACAGATAGGAGGTGGCCGCAAGCCCCGTCCCGGCACTGCCAAACATGGCGGTGCAAGATTGCAGGCCGCCCATCACCAGCAGGAGAAGCAGGCCCACGCCGCCGATCAGCAGCGCCCCTTTCCAGTGGCGGGCCACAAAGGAGGCGGCTTTTTTGCTTTCCTTGGCGGCTTTTTGGGCTGCGGTGGCCGTGGTCTTGGCGGTGCTGGCTGCGCCCTGTGCCGTCTGGCCCGCCGCCCGTGCTGCCTTGGCGTACTGCCGTTTGATTTTCTGTTTCTGCCAGAAGCGGGAAACCGGGTTCTTTACCGCCTGCGCCATTTCCGGGTTATCCCGCAGGGATTTTTGATACACATACTCGGCGTTGGCGGCTATGGATTTCCTTTCGGCCTTGGCTGCGGCCCAGTAGGGCTTTAATTTCTGCCGCCTCCGGGCGCTTCTTAGGGCCTTGCCCGCTTGACGTTCGGCCAGTTCTTCCCCCTTGTGGCCGCCCTCCACGCCCACGTTTTCGTGTTCTACCTCGTGGATTTTCCCGTGGAGGTATAGCCCTGCCTCCTGCACGGAGCGGCTGGCCGGGCTGGGTTTGAGCTTGGGCGGGTCTTTCTCCACTTTCTCAAAGTGAAGTTTGCTTTTGGCCTTTCCCTTGGCCTCGTCATAGACGGTTTCCTTGGTGACGACGCGCTTTTTCGGGAGGGCGTCTTTGGCCGCGTCCAGCTTATCCGCCCGCTTCTCGGCCTTTTTGATATAGGGGGCAAGCTCCGGGGAGGCCCGTTCCTCGGCGGTAAATTGCAGGCGGGAAGTAGGACGGTGCAGGGCTTCGCCTCCCTCCGTCACCACTTCCCCGGCGTCCTTGGCCGCCTTTTTTGCCTTGTGGCGGCTGTGGAGTTGATCGGCCCGTTCCAGTACCTTTTCCGCCGCGCCGCCCGGCTCGGCGGTATATTCCTGCTCGGCCTCCCGGCTGGATATGTTGACGCTCTCGCCGGTGGTCTGGTTATCCAGCGCCAGTCCGTCGCGGGTCATGCGCTGGGTGATTTTATCACGGGGTTTTAAGGGCTGTTTCATAGCAAATCACCTCCCATCCGTTCCTTTGCCATTTCGCAGTAAAGTGGGTTTAACTCAATGCCGATATAATGCCGGTTTAACCTTTTGGCGGCAAGCCCGGTTGTTCCGCTTCCGAAAAACGGGTCGAGTACAAGGCCGCCCTCTGGACAGCCAGCTAAAATACAAGTTTCTGCCAGCTTAGGAGGAAAGGCCGCAAAATGGCCGCCCTTATAAGGAACAGTGTTAATCAGCCATACATCCCGCCGGTTTCGGACTTGTGGAATTTCACTTTCTGCATATCCACATGGACGGCTGCTATTGATGGTCTGGTGCCGTTGGCCGGGAATGTCAGTGCCATATTTATGAGAATCACTGTAACGGTGACGCATACGGTCAGGGGTGGAGGCGGCTACTGGCTCCGCGACACTTTCCCAGTCATAGAAATATCGGCGTGACTTGGAAAGCAGAAAAACGTGTTCGTAACAGCGCGTAGGCCGGTCTTTTACACTTTCGGGCATGGGATTGTTTTTCATCCAGATAATATCTGAACGCAGATACCAGCCGTCAGCCCGGAGAGAAAAAGCCAACATCCACGGTATTCCAATCAGGTCTTTTGCCTTGCAGCCCTCTACTTTGTGATTCAGTGCGATTGCCTGCCCTGTCCGGCCATTTGGATATTTGGGGTCTGTAAACTCCCCCTGATTTCCTTTTCCGCAATAGGTATCTCCCACGTTCAGCCAGCAGGTTCCGTCCAAACGCAATACCCTACGCACTTCCCGGAAAACTGCGGTCAGCCGCTTAATGTACTTTTCCGGTGTGTCCTCCCGTCCAATCTGCCCATCTATACCATAGTCCCGCAGCGCATAGTAGGGCGGAGAGGTGATACAACACTGGACACTGTTATCCGGCAGTTTTTTTAAGATTTGCAGGCTGTCCCCGCAAAGGATTGTGTCAAGGGGCGGCGTCATATTGTCGCCCCCTCGCCTAACCGGGTCGTCATAATCTGGTAGAGCTGCGTGTTCTTCGGGATAGGGTTCTTGAATGGCAGAATCACGTTCTCATAAATGAGAAGCCCCTCACCGGGTTCGGAATTGTCCACATACCGTAGCTGCTGGGGGGAAATGTTCAGCCGTTCCGCAAGGATTTTCCTATCGCCGGACGCCTGATTTAACAGGCAGATAAAGTCGCTGTTCTCCAAAATATTTTCGATTTCCGGGGAGGAAAGGAGGTCTTTCACGTTCTGGGTGGCACCTGTCGGAATCCCGCCCCACTTACGAAAACGCTTCCAAATCTCACAGGAAAAGGCCGCCGTTTGTTCCTCCCGCAAAAGCAAATGGAACTCATCACAAAAGAACCATGTCGCTTTGCCCTGGCTGCGGTTTTGCGTCACCCTGCCCCAAATCTGGTCTTGGACAATCAGCATACCGATTTTCTTTAGCTGCTTGCCTAACTCCTTGATGTCAAAGGCCACAATCCGGCTTTCAATGTCCACGTTGGTGCGGTGGTTAAAGACGTTCAGGGAGCCGGACACATACAGGTCAAGGGCCTGCGCCACCCGGTCAGCCTCCGGGATATGCTGCGCCAGAAGCGCCGCGTGGAGGTCGGAAAGAATCGGCATATTTTCCGGGCGGGGGTCTGCCAGATAGGGCCGGTAGATCACCTGCACGGCCCGGTCAATTACCGTCTTTTCGATGGCTTCCAGCCCGTTCTTGCCGCCCATCACAAGCTCACAGAAAGACAGCACAAAGTCGGATTTTAAGGCCAGCGGGCTTTCATCCTCGGAGTAATTCAGGTTGATGTCCAGCGGGTTCACATAGCTTTTGCTGGTGGGCGAGAGCTTCACCACTTGGCCGTGAAGCCGCTGGACAAGGGGGTAATACTCCGCCTCCGGGTCACAGATATACACGTCGTCCGGCGTACAGAGGAACACGCTCAAAATCTCGGATTTACAGCTCATGGACTTGCCGCTGCCGGGGGTTCCCAGCTTCAAACCGTTGGGACACCGCGCCCGCTTCCTGTCCAGCATAATCATGTTGCCGGTCTTGGCGTTGACGCCGTAGTACATGGCGTCGCCGCCCTGAAAAAGCTCCTGCGTCACGAAAGGCACGAACACGGCCACGCTGGAAGTCGTCAGGGAACGCTCAATTTTGATGTGGCTGGCCCCCAGCGGGAGGCTGCTCATAAGGCCCTGCTCCTGCTGGTAGTCCAGCCGGACAAGGGAACAGTTGTATTTCTGCGCCACGCCTGCGGCCCAAAACACATCGTTGTCCAGCTTTTGCCGGGTATCGGCGGTGTTCAGCACCAAAAAGGTGAGCTGAAACATCCGCTCATTCCGGCTCTGCAAGGTCTTTAGCAGCTCCTTGGCGTCCTGCCCGTAGGTGGCAAGGTCACTGGGCAGGATGTCCATGTCATAACCGCTGCGGACGGCCCGTTTCTGCTCTTGAATCTTCATGGCGTCAAGGTCGGTGATTTTCCGCTTGACTGTTTTAATGGCCTCGCTCTGGTCGATGGCCTGCACATGGAGGTTGACGACAATCCCGTTTTCCGTGTTGAGGAAGTCCGCCAGCATTTCGTCCGACAGCTCCGGGGAGAGGATGTTTAGGAAGCTCACGGCCCCATATTTGCCGCCCAGCCCAAACAGCCGGGCATTTCCGAAACGGAACGACGATGGGGCGATAAAGTCCTTGGTGGAAAGTCCAGAGGGGGCCAGCCATTTCCAATCGAATTGAAACGGCTCCCCGTCCGGGTGGAAAATGCTGTGCATGACTTCCAGCCGGGCTTTCGCGTCCAGCCCCCACGCCACGGCCCCCATGCTCTTGAAATAGCCTAAGAGGTCGGTTTCAATGCGGCGTAGCCTTGCGCGGGCCAGTTTCAGGTTATCGGCCTCGATGGTGTAGGTCAGGAATTTCCGTTTTATCAGGCCGTTGTTCCCGCTTACAAGCTGGTTTTTCAGGATGGCGGAATACTCCGCCCGGATGTCGTCAAAATCATCCCCCTGCGCCCGGATTTCAAAGCTCTTGGCATATTGCTTGGGGTCGATCTTGTGGTTGATAAAAGAAAACTGGACGTGGATAGAGGCGTCCAGATAGTTGTATAAATCGCACAGGTTTTCAAAGATGGCCGTCTTGGTGTCCGCCTGCGCGAGCTGGTAGCTGATGTCCGCGAACTCAATACACTTGGAGAACGTGCGGGGCGTCAGGCGGCAAATCCCGTCCTGATACATGGCCTCGTAGGGAATACTCTCCTGCGCGGAGTGGGGCTTGCCGTCGCCTTTATACTTGCGGATGACGGCCTGAATTTCTTTCTTTTCTGCGCGGGTCAGCTTTACCGGCGTTCTTTCCGGCGCTTCGTTCCTTTGCTTTTTGGACAATGGCATTTACCTCCTTTTCCATTTGTCGCTGCCGCACAAGGGCAGAATAGGCGTTGTTGGTCTGGTAGGGGCGTTCTTTCGGCATAAGAAAGCAGCACTGGATGATCTGCCATACCACTACTTCAAGGGGCTGGCCGTGGCGCTCATAGAGGGCCAGAAGCAGGCCAGGCAGCATGGCAAACACCATAATCAGCGCCGCCGCGCTGGTGGGGACGCGCCCCCGGAGCAAAAAGAAAAGCGGGACGCCTACAAGCAGCGCACCGCCAAAACAGATCAGTTGCCGTTTGGTTAGCCCAAACACCACCTTGGATTTCACACGGGTAAAATCCTTGGGGACAGTTACATAAGCCATAAAATATCACCTCGTTTCTGATACGGACAGTGAAACGTCGCTGTCCACTTCGTTGCCCCACGCATCCCAGCCGGGGGTTTTCTGTCTTGCGAACAGTTCCACGCGGGGCAGGTCGCCCGCCAGCTCTATGATTTTCTCGCGGGTAATGTCTGGTTTCTTGCTGTGTTCTTCAATAGGGGAAATGATAAACTGATGGACGCTTTTAGAATGGCGCTTCGGCTGGCCCCGCTTGGCAAGCAGGCAGATTTCCGCGTTTCCCCTTGTCCAGTAGCCCAGCCCATAAAACCATGTGGGGCTTTTTCGGTTTAATTTCAGCCAGACAAAAGCCACGGTCTTGAATGTGAAGCCCCACGCCTGAATCAGCCGCAAAGCCTCTGGAAGCTGCGGGAATGTGGCCCACAAAAACAGCAGGCAGTCCCGGTCAGCCAGCGTTTCCACCGGCAGGGCACACAGCTCGTCAATCCCCATCGTGGGATAGTGCTTTTCCGCCGCCCCCTGCACCGCTTTCCGTTCATAGCGCCACGGCGGGTCGGCGTAAATGATATTGTAGGTTTTCTTTTGTGTTTCCTCTATGGTTGGGGTTCCTCCTGTCTGTCAGTGTGCAGTAAATACGGCTTTCGATATGCTGCCGGTTTTGAACAGACAGAAGCAAAGCAGCACCGTATAGCCCATACAGCCCCATATCGCGCCGGAAATGTCGTCCGCCGTGCCGATCTCCTGAATCAGCACCGCGTAAATCCCGACAACCACCATAATGAGAAAGGCTTGGAAGCCCAGCGCCAACAGGGATTTCAAATAGTTCTGGCCGACGCCGCGCCACTCCGCGTTTCCCAGCGTGGCAAGGGGGATAGGCCCCAGTGCGGTCACGGCGTATATTTCAATCATTCTCCCGTAGGTCACAAGGAAAATGCAGATGGAAAGAATGTTCATTGTCAGCCCCACAACAAGGGTCTGGAACCACAGGCCGAGCAGCGGCCCAATGTCCATCGCGTCGAGGCGGCTTTCCAGATCAGGCAGCAGCGTGTCAAAGTCAATGCTGGTTTCCCCGATGATTACCCCGGCGCTCTGGTTGACGACTTGCTGGGTGGCGTCAAACACGCCCATGACGATATTCCATGTGTTCGTCACAATGAGGATGGCAAAGGCGCTCTTGAACATCCAGCGGAAAAACATGGAGCTGTCAAAATCGTGCATATTGTTCTTTTCCACAATCATTTCAATCAGCTCATAGCACATCACAAGGGCGAGAATGGCCGCCGCGATAGGGACAATGACCGTTTCGGACAGGGATTGCAGCATAGAAAAAATGCCGCCGTTCCAGTCCTGCGGGGTACTTCCCACATCCGACGCGATTTCCCCAACTTTGGTATTCACGGTGTTAAACAGCCCCGACAGGTTCCCCATGATACCGTCAATCAGGATTCCTTTTATCCATTCCCCAATCAAATCACCGATCATGTGGGTACACCTCCTTTCCCGCGCCCTCCCGGAAAGGGGGAGGGCGCGGAGGCGATTCTATGGTTAGCGGTTAGGGATGGCCGGGCCGGTTAGCCCAGCAGCCCGGACAGCAGCGGGACAAGGGTAATGCCGATCAGGGCAACGCCACCGCCCGCGACAAGCTGCTTAACGCCCTGTGATTTTACTGATGTGCGATAAAGAAGTAATAGAAATGTAAAAAATTTTGCCGTTCCTATCCGGCACTTGGCCATTGTGTCGGATAGGTCGGGCGTTAGGCTTCGGGCAAGTCAATCTTGCCGACAAAGCTGTAATAAATCTCAATGTCCTGCCTGCGGGTGCCGTTCTCGTCATAGCTACACTCATGCACGACGATTTTTTCAATCATTTCCCGCAAGAGGGTGGGGGTCAATTCCTCAAAGGCAAGGTGCTTTCGGACGATACCCATAAACTTTTCCGCGTTGACGGTGGCGGCCTGCGACTTGT
>NZ_BAAGGY010000014.1:0-97609 GCF_054658635.1 Agathobaculum sp. TL06 | reverse complement strand
AGCAAGAGGACCCATAGAAACACAACCTTTCGTGACAACCATTATAACATACCACACGATATGTCAAAATAGGGTAAGAACAATTTCTATTTGTTATCTGAAAATATACACGAAATGTCGCAAGCCCAAAATATTTCCGGTTTTATTGGCTGTGTGGCCCTACACGTTGTTTCTTGGGAAATGGATACAAGGAACAGCTGTAGAAGTTTACTTGCTGGCTACAGTTTTGGTAGTAGCAGCAAATCTGGCTCATGTTGTTTATTTAAAGCGCAAAGGGGACTCACATGAACTGGCCTTTTGGTGTAGAGCGCTTAAATTGGCCCATATTCCGTATTTTTTACTGCTTGGCCTAACACTTTTTGCGCTCCTGTTTATCATTATTGTGCCAACCTTTGTTTTTCTTGTGCCAATATTAGCAGGAATTTTGTTATCAATTTCCTATGCACTGCTGTTGGTAACTTCGGCCTATGGCTTGGCTGCGATCCATCAAGAAAGAAGACGGAACATATTATCCAAACTATATACAGTGGGCATCACGGTTTTACATTTGATATTTGTAGCTGATGTAATCGGCGCGTGTCTGATTTATGGAAAATTGAAACAAGATCAGCGGAATGAAATAGAAGAAATATCGGTAAATTGAATTAAAAAAGGAGGTAATGTTTCCAGCGAGACGGCCGGCGCATGAGTTGATGTGGGGCATGGATATGAGCGGCGGCAGAAAGAGAAGAAAACGCAGTGTTTTTCATGTTGGCATTATGGCAGGTTTGACAGGACTGTACTCTATGTTCGTTCGTGCGGGTATTCTGCTGGCGGGCGAGATGGTTTGAGGGAATGTCGGACTTGAGTAGAGTTCTTGTACTGACGTTGATGGTGGATATATTTTTAGGCAAGGTATCAGAGATCATGTTTACAATGGAGTGCTATTCTGTTCAAACGCGGAAAGGGCAAAATTTTGTTAACGGTGTGCTTCAGTGCTCCTCTGTAGCCTGCCATATGATGGAGCATATGCTGCATTTTTAATAAATATTGTATTTTTGTCTAGTGCAAAAACATGCCGACATGAGATGTACGAATGGAAAAGGAGCTTTCAAATGGTAGAGATAGAAGAATTGTACCACTATTTTCAGGAGAAGAACAACTGCTCCGTCACCTATGAGGACGGACTTTTGACGATTACCCTTTCAAGTAGGGGCGAAGCCCGCATTTGTGGGCAGCGAACCCAGCTGTTGATTCGCGGCAAAGTATACGATGAGTTCGACTGGGACGAAGAGGATGACATAGACGATCTGGTGTTGATCGTGGAGAATTTTGCGGCCCATTTAGAGCGTATGGGCCGCGATGGAAATGCAACTTACCGAGCCGCAAGTGAGTCCGCTTCCTCTCGAAGCATATGGGGATTTATATTCATGCTTTTGGGGGGGCTGATCTGCATGGTGATGATGGGAAGAACAGGAGATGCCCGATGGCTGGCAACGCTTTTTATATGGCCCCTTGTGGCGATAACGTTGCTGGTGATGATACTCCGAAGCACGTTTTCCCGATATTGGGTGTGTCCACAGTGCGCCAAGCCGCTACCGTTAATTCGGAGAAAACTGCTTCCGCGGATGGAATATACCGCCCGCTGCCCTAAGTGTGGGTATGATTTGGAGCAGATCGTTTCAGTAGAACAACTGCGGGACGAGGAGTTGTGCGCCGCATCAGCGCCCTCTGTATCTGTAAGTTTGTGGCCCGCACGGATCTGCGGCTGGGTGGGGGTGGCATTTGCGGCATTCATGGCACTACTGGTAGTGGTGGATTGGGAGGCCGGTAACGATATTGGAGTTGCCTTGGGATTAGTAGTACTGATATTATGCCTGGTGGTCAATCTGCAGCTGCTTCTCCGTCGCGCTCCCAGTTTGACAGAGTCCCTGCAACCCATGGTGGTGGTGCGGGAAAGCCGCCCAGTGGTCTGGGTCGGCATCTTCCTGTGGCTGATAGGAATTGCACTTGTTTTTGGCGGGACTGCGGTTGCGTTAGCGACACCCCAGGAAGCCGAATATGTGGTGTTTATGGGGGGCACGGGGCTGGTATCGCAGTTCACCGGCGTCTGGATGCTCCTGGCCTGCTGCAACCGGGTTTTGTACATTTGGGACGAGCCTTCCCTTGCCTGTGTGGTATATATCAGCAGTTGGGGTCGCCTGCGCCGCTTTGAAACAAGGCGAATCGCTTCTACCCTGCTGACCTTTAACAGTGCCATTCATTTGCTGGATGAAAACGGGAAAAAACTGGCCTCTGTGGAGACCAACATGTACGGCGTAGGCCGCTTGCTGGATTGGTTGGAGATGCGGGATCTGCTTCCTACAATGTCCGAAGCAATGCAGAAGCAGGCTGAACAAAAAGGGGTTGCTGAACCGAAGACCGTTGCCTGGCGGGAAGAGTACCGCACCCGCTGGCACAGCCATCTGAAAGCCATTCGAGCAGGGATGTGGGCCGCCATAATCTTGTTGGGGATTGGCGGCGTCCTGCCGGCCGTCCTGTATCTGAAGGGCGTGCTCAAATTCACCGCTATGATTCGGCTGCTGACGCTTGCGCCACTATTGTTTTTGTTGTTCTGCTTTATTTTTTCTCCGGTACTGCTGTTTGGGAGCCGTCCCAAAGGCGCTACGGAAGAGTGGAATGCGATGCATATCAAGGTACCCGTTGGATGGCTGTTTCTGTGTGCGCTGATATATTGGGAGCAGATTGATAATCTTTGGTCGCGCTGGATATTGCAGATAGCCGAAGATGGCTGGAACTGGGTTGGCCAGGCTATGCTTCTGGTGGTTGTATTGACCGTTCTGTTCGCACTGGCGACGCCCCGCCGCCTGCGGCGGGATTCCACCCTGATCATGGGATTTCTACTGCTTTCGTTCTCTTTTCCTATCGTCTATGGAGTCAATCTGATGCTTAGCGGCCCGGCTCTTCACTCCCCATTAGTGATCCTGGACAGCCATGCCGCAGACCCAGAGGTTAAGGGGGACGAGCACACCCTGACCGTACGGCTGAAGGATGGCTGCGAGACAGAGATGTATGTGTTTGACTTCGACTATGATGCGGCAATGTCCGGTGAAGAACTGGTGCTTTGCTCGAAAGAGAGTCCGCTGGGGATTACCTTTGTGGATATTCATAGGCCAGAAACGGAATACAGAGAAGAAAACGCTATGACAATCTCTGATTTTACAAAAGAAGTAGAAGAAAATGAAACAGAAATGCTGATGGGTGGAAAATTGGTGAATCTAAATTTGGAACCTGTCCTTGCTTACGGTAGAATGCGCGCCTTGTTTGGGGAACCGAACTACGAAAGTCAGAATTTTGAAATGGCTTATACCTATATCCTGTCGTGCCAGCCAGGGTCTTCTCAAAAAGTATATCTGCATGTTTATGAGGGAAGCGGCGGACCCGCCATTGGCGGACAGTATGATGAGAGAAGTCAGCAGGCTGCCGAAGCGCTGAAGAAACTGTTGGAATCTTCCGATGAGGTTGTAGATTATCAGTACGAGGGATATTACCCGGACGCCGGAGTAAAAATCTGGATGGGTATTGAAAACGGCGTCCCCTATTTTCGTGAAGAAAGGTGCGATGAAATTCCGGATATCCTTTGAGATGAGGCAACAAGAAAACATGAAGAATCCATAATTTTTTAATGGAAGAAGTTATTAGAAAAAAGATTGTAAAAACACAAAATCAAGGAGGAATTCAGTGACATTTTATGAGCAAATGGTTCCTGCGCTTTCTGCGCTTTTGAAAACGGGAGAAATTTTGGAAACACCGATTTATGGCACCCTGATTCGAAAAGGGGATCACGCCTTTGGGTACTTTGGACTGACCAATGCTGCCATTCTGGTTGCGCTTCTACAAGGAAGCTCGAAAAAATTGGGCTTAAGCGGACGAATCCCCTTAAACAGCATTCAGCGTACAAATGTAAGAAAAAGGCTGTTTCTGCCTGTGTACATTCTGCGTTTAGAGCTTGCAGAGGGAATCGTTATTAAGATCCAGGCATCCAAGAAAGTAATTGGGTTTGATGCACAGGAGAAAAATTTGGATACTTTTTTATCATGTTTCCAATAATAGTTCCCAAGTCTGCTTGTATCTACTATATAATTGCGAAGAGGCATGTACTGAATCCCAGAATTCCTATGGGATAAGAAAAAACGATAAAAAGAAGTGATATGATATGAAAGTATGGATGACTGAGCAAGTGAAGCAAAATAAAAAATATGCGTTCAGAGAACTTGCTATCCTTGTGGCAGAGTTGGGTGGCAGCATAGCCGTGTTCGCGGGAGTTTCTGCGTTTCTGAATATAAAGAAATGGGATGATGATAGCCGCATTTCAGTAATTGTAATGGCGATGGTAACCATTGCTTTATTCCTCTTTGCATGGATTAGCTCAAGGCGTAGTAATAATACGCTAATTTTTTGTAGAGATAATGAGTGGCGGTTGTTTGCCTTGGATCTGGAAAGGCTTGAAAAGCATTGCCAGACACTTGGAGGTACGGCGATTCAGAAAGTAGTGATCGGACAAAAACTGAAGCGGCTAAAAAATAGCAATACGCTGGAAAAAGTAATGGAAACGCCAAACAGCCTGAAACCCCTTGCCCCAGAGATTTTAGAGGTATTAAGGATTCGCCAGCGAGGGAATTGTTGGAAACTATTTTGCAAGGTTCGTACGTTGGAAGGAAAAATAGAAGTATATCCATATACGATCTGGCATGGATATGAAGATGAAGAGTCGTTATTGAATGAATTGGAGAGACATCAGACTTTGCGGGCAGACGGGACCGCAAAATCCTATATGGGATACTGGTTTGGTCTCATTTTGAGCTTTCTTGCTCTGATTTTAGAATGGGTGCTTTTGTTCTTGAGTATGCCTGCTGTCGCAATACTTCCAGATTGGCTATTTTTATTTTGTATTGGTACATATATCATTCCGTTGATTGCAGCCGTATATTTTTGGAGAAACTGGTAAAATGCATCAAAGAGATAGGTCTCCAAATCTAGGACTGAACGCTTGTTTTTAAGTTAAGCACCGAATCGGGCAGAGTATGAGCATATGCAAAGTACTCAACATGGGCAAAGAGTAGGTGAGGTTTTGGAGTGGTCAAAAGGACGGGTAGAGGTATGTCGCCTACAATTGAATATATCAGAGCAAACCCTTAATGCAAAAAGGAACGGTCACACATTGGTTACATTTTTTTTAATTTGTTATCCAATATCACAGAAAGAAAAATTATTGCAGGTGACGAATGTATCCTTAAAAATATTTGTGGAAAATTTATTTGATATATCAATGAACCTTTACATAATGAATGGATTGCGGCGCATGAAAAAGACGCGAAGCGATCCAAACACGCCAGACAGACCGCAGAGATTCACTACACCGATATGGAGGCTACAGGCTCCCTGAACGCTGCGAAAAGTGCATAGGAAAAGGTGGATATTGCGGCCTTAAATCTAGTCCCAATTCGACTTTGTGTTCCCAGCTTATGACGAGATGTAGATTTGTTCACAAGTTTGTGTTATTTTTTTCTCAGTGAAACAGAGCGATAAATTAGAATTTAACTATCTAATCCTCAAAAACCATTGATTTTTCAAGGCTTCACGCCTGTTTTTCATTCAAACCTTATCTGTTTGCCCTTGTTTTTGCCCTTACGAGCCGAAACAAGGGCAACTTTTTATTCCCCGCCGACCACCTTATCCAGCAGCCTTGCGGAAGTGCGCTTCGCTTCCCTTGTAGAGTGAGCGTAGATGTTCATTGTGGTACTGACATCGGAGTGTCCGAGAAGTTCCTGCACATCTTTCGGCTTTGCGCCGCCGGAAAGCAGATTGCTTGTGTAGGTGTGACGGAGCGTGTGGAAATGGAAATCTTCAAGCCCTTTCACTTTCTTCTTTGCCGCCCTGCACATAATCCCTACCGTACTCGGCGCTTCATACGCCCCGTCTGCTCTCAGGCAGACAAAGGAGATTTCCTTGTAATCCTCCGGGACTTCCTCTGTCCTTTGCAGGCTGTAAACCTCATAATAGGTGCGCCCTTTTTCCTTTACTTCTTTGTAGTAGTTCAGGTGATAAAACTCCCCGTAGCGGAAACGGTTTTTGCGCTGTTCTGTTCTCGCCGCCCGCAGGATTGCCGCCAGCGTGTCGCAGAAATCAACGGTGCGGACTTTGCTCCGTTTTGTCGTTCCCACTTCGGTTGTGTGCCTTGTTCCGTTATAGCGCATGCTTCGGCGTACCGTGAGATATTGTTCCTCAAGGTTAATATCCTGCCAAGTCAAGCCGCATACTTCCCCGATACGAAGCCCCGTGTAGTACGCTATCTGCACAGGCAGCAAGGCGGGATTATCTTTTGCCTTGAGAAATTCCTCCAGCTTTTGGAACTGTTCATGGGTGATAGTAGGAATACTGGAAGTATCTTCCTCACTGTCCGAGAAAATATCCGTTTCCTGCTTCCTGCCCCTCAGCTTCACATACTGCATAGGGTTAAAGGTAATCAGTTTTTTCGGGAAAACCGCAAAGCGGAAGGAATTTTGCAACACCGCCGAGAACAGGAGCATATATCCTTTGCTCATGGGCTTTGAAGTTGTCCCGTCCGGGTTTGTCCCACCGTAGCTCAGAAAATCAATGAACGCCTGCAAATGGTCGGCGGTCACGGTTTTCAGCTTGCGTTTGCCAATGGGATATTGCTTGATACGGTTGACCGTTCCCTGATAGGACATGACCGTCCCGTTGCTTAAGTTGCCGGGTTTCAGTTCTTCCTCTACCCACATATCCAGCATATCGCCTACCGTGATGTTTTCCGCTTTCCCGACAAACTGCTTTTCCTCATAGTCCGCTATCGCTTTGCGGAGCATGGCTTCTGTTTCCGCCTTGCTCTCTGTGCCTGCAAACTCTTTCTGCACTTTTCTGCCGCTTTCATCTTCAATATAAAAGCGTCCGTACCACTTTTTGCCTTTCTTTCTTACAGAACCTTTTGCCATAGATAAAAAACTCCTTTCTATCCGTGGCAATCGGGACTGTGACATATGGTGTGCGTAAAGTAATTGTGTCACTTCCGCCAGTGAAAGTCAACTGGCGTCTTTACTTGTCAAGGTGCCACGGAATTTTCTTTTTCGGAAAGCCTTTCTTCGGCTTCCTCCACTATCCCGAAAAGTGCGCCCATCGACATTCTTGTGCGCCCCTCATCGTGGATATGTAAAATCCCGTCTAAAAACCGTTTCATATCCTCAATCGGTACTTCCATCTTCTTGCGGTATACCTGTTCCATGATTGCCCCGGACTCTATGGCGTACCGTCCAAGAGACTCTTTCAGCCCTTTGTCCTCCGCCACACGGTCAACTTCCTCCATAGCATCAGCAAAGTAGCAGGTCATAACCGTATACAGGTCAACCATCTTGCCGAGAAATGTCGTGAGAAGCTGCTGGTGCGGCTCGCCCTTTACTGTATAGGAAACTGTGTCCAGATATTTCCTGATGTGTTCCTCAATATCCCGCTGGCAAAGAGTATAGGTGTCATATTCCTTATCATCGGAAAGACCTGTCAGCCATTCGGGAGTTGTGAGCAACGCTTCCGCAAGACCGTTGATAACCATTGTGCGCTTCGGATCAACTCCGTCCGCTTCATACCGCTGAATGGTGGATTTGTTCACGCCTACACGCCTGCCAAGTTCCGGCATGGTAATGTTTAACTCTGTGCGGCGTTCCTTAATCCTCCTACCGACCTGTTTTGCGGTGAATGTGGTTTCTTTTTTCAAGGTGTTCACCTCCTGACTGGTATCAGTATAACACGCCGATACTTATTTTGCAACCTTTATCTCAATGAAAGTTGTAAATAAACTATGAATGGTTGCAAAATAGGTTGACAAGAGATGGCAGAATAAGTATAATGATAAAACAGTAGTTGCAAAATGAGTATTCTAAAAGGAGGTTGATAGAATGAGCGCAGTCAAAATGGGACTTACCATAGAGGAAGCCGCAGAATGTACGGGTATCGGCAGGAACACCATGCGGAAGCTGGTGGAATGGGGAAAGCTGCCCGTCCTCAAAGTGGGGCGCAAGACCATTATCCGCAGGGACACGCTGGAACGGTTTCTGACGGTCAATCAGGGAAGAAATCTTCTGAAGCCCGATGATGTCCGCAGAGTGGAATGACCATCCATTCTCTTTTCGGAAAGTAACCCTAAGCCCTCGGCGTTTGAGAGCGAAATACACCCCTCGCACAAATCTTCGATTTGTACTCCGGGTATTTCGCCCTTGCAGGGGGCTTCCGTATCAACCGCCTGCGGCGTATGATACGGGGCTGTCACCGCTGCCGCAGCGACAGCCACAACCGTAAACGGTTGCAAAAAAAGGACGCACCTTGACAACAGAAAACGGAGATGATGTATGCCGAGACACAGTTTTATCCAGATGTCAAAACTGCCCAATGTCAAAGGGCGAATATCGTATATTACAAGCCATGCAAGGCAGGAAAATCTCTATGCCACCTACCGCACCGCCGACAGCACCTTTTGGAGCAACCTTGCAAGGGAAAGCCAGCAGGAGTTTCAGCGCAGCGGCACAGAGGGCAAATGTATCGAAGCAAGGGAACTGATTATCGCCTTGCCCGAAATCTATACGCAATACGAGCCGCAGCAGGTACTCACGGACTTTACAGAGGAGTTCCGCAGGCGGTACGGTGTGGAGTGCGTGTCCGCCCTCCACCACAACAAGCGCAAGACAAATTATCATATCCATCTGATTTTCAGCGAGAGGAGGTTGCTCCCCGAACCTGATGTAAAGGTTGCTTCCCGCAGCGTGTTCTTTGACGAGACTGGAAAGCGTGTCCGCACCAAAAAGGAAATCACGGGGGAGGACGGGCAGATACGGAAAGGCTGTACCGTCATCAAAAAAGGCGAGGTATACGAAAGCCATCTGTTTACTACCAAAGATACACGCTTTAAGGGAGAGCCTTTTCTCCGAGAGATAAAGGAAGTGTATACAGAACTTATTAACTGCCATATCTCCGATCCTGAGCAGCACTTAAAGGTATTTGATAAAAACAGCGTCTATCTTCCGGCCAAGAAAATCGGCAAAAATAATCCCAAAGAGGACGAAATCAAAGCCGATAATGCCGCAAGGCAGGAATGGAACAGGACAGCGGATATGGCGTTATTATCAGGTATCTCCGAAGCAAAGATTTTAGAAGTCAAGCAGACAGAGATACACGAAAAGGCGAGCCAGTCTATCAAAAGCAAGGGCTGGCTGCCGGGTCTGTTCCGCAGTATCGTAAACAAGGCTAAGGACTTCCTGCAAAACTTAATCCGTGAACACGATATGCCGCCGAAGCCTGTCCTTGAAATAGATATGGCAGAGTTCCGTACCATGCAAAAGCTGATGATAAAGGCGCAGGATAAGGCGAAAGAAATCCGGCATTTGCAGGATACGGTACTTCCGAAGCTGAAACAACAGCTTGCCGATACAAAAGGGATTTTCAAGGGTAAGGAGCGCAAGGCGCTCACAGAGCAGATACAGCGGACAGAAAAGGAAATCGCTGAAAAGCTGGATAAACTGCCCGATGTTCTGAAAGAGGACGGTTATCCCGATGTGCAGGCGTACATGGCAACCTACCGTAAGGCGGAGGCTGTTGTGGAGCAGTTCAATCGTGACCTTGCCGCATGGGAGCAACAGGTCAGGGAAAAACAGAAACCCGCCAAAAAAGAGCAGGCAAAGCCGCCTGAACGAGAGAGCGTGCTGAAACGCCTGCGTCAGCTTCAGGCGGAGGGTAAGCAGAGAAACCAGCCGAGACAGAGAAAGAAATCCTTTGACAGAGACAGCCGATAGGCACGAAAAACCGCCGCTATGGTATCACCCATGCGGCGGCATACATAAAAATCTTATTTGTGTTCTGCAAGCGTGACTTTCATATCCTGAGCATTGATGCTTGTTTCCTTTTTGCACTTCGGACAGTAGAGAGGGAAGTTTCTTAATTCTGTATCTTCCCGTATCATTGTGCGAGTTTTATTGCCGCAGATAGGGCAATATATCCATTCTGTGGCTTTCATGTTACTTTTCTAATTTCAAGTCTTTTATTTTTTGAGATATTCTCTCAATGACCTGTATAAAACATTCATCACTTTTGCCCGTCGGATCGGGAAGTCCCCAATTATCATCAAACGCTCTACCGATATAGGGACAACCGACATCACACCCCATTGAAATCGCAATATCGGGCGTAGGGATTTTATCAATCGTCTTGCTATACTGGCTTTGCTCCATATCTATCCCATAAAGCTGTTTCATAAGCCGCACAGCGTCCTGATTGATTTGTGATTTTGTTTCTGTTCCGGCAGAATAGAAATCAAACTTATCTCCCGCCAAATGTTTTCCAAGTGCTTCTGCAATCTGACTGCGGCAGGAGTTATGCACACAAATAAAGGCTACCTTTTTCTTATCCATCGTTAAAACCCCAGCTTGTGCAGCAGAGCAACCACATCAGCAGCTTTCAAAACCTTACCCATAGCAACAACCTTTTCGTTGACAACAAGGGCAGGCATACTCATAACACCGTATTCCATTACTTTCTGCATATCGGTAATGTATTCGACCTCTACGGAAAGTCCCATATCCTTTACTGCCTGCTTTGTGTATTCAAATTGTTCGTGACAGGATTTACAACCTGCCAACACTTTGATACAGCAGATTTCTCCCTCTTTCAAATCAGGACAGCAATCGTTTGTAATGCTTTCTGCTTCGCTGGCAGCACAACCGCAGCTACAAGCGCAAGCAGGTGTTTTCTTTTCTTCTTCCTTTTTCTTTCCAAAGTTAAATAATGCCATAATAATAACCTCCTAAAATTAAACAATTAAATATTGTATTGCGTTGAAAAGATAGCCTACAATAATAATACCAGCAGCACATATTCCAATGAAAATACCAAGCAGTTTCGGTTTGACCGCCTTGCGAAGCATAATCATTGAAGGGAGCGAAAGCGTAGTAACGCCCATCATAAAGGAAAGGACAACGCCGAGCAAAGCACCTTTTGCAAGCAGGGCTTCTGCAATCGGAATTGTACCGAAAATATCCGCATACATCGGAATACCGACTATCGTAGCAAGAATTACGCCAAACGGATTATTTTCGCCAAGTGCTTTGACAATAAATTCTTCAGGAATCCAGTTGTGAATGAAAGCACCAATGCCCACGCCGATCAGAACATAAGGAGCAACCTTTTTAGCGGTTTCAACAACCTGTTCCCACGCAAATTTCATACGGTCTTTGAAATGCAGTTCCTCCTGCGGAACATCAATCGAGTGACCGTTTCGGATATATTCTTCCACTTGATTATCGAGGTGCAACTTTTCAATTAGCGTTCCGCCAGCCACAGCGATTACCAAACCGAATATTACATATAAAACAGCAACTTTCCAGCCGAAAATACTCATCAGTAAGACAAGGCTTCCGAGGTCAACCATCGGCGAAGAAATCAAAAAGGAGAATGTAACGCCAAGCGGCAAACCTGCGCTTGTAAACCCGATAAACAACGGAATGGAAGAACACGAGCAAAACGGTGTTACCGTACCGAGCAGAGCGGCGATGATATTCGCCCATATTCCGTGAAATCTGCCGAGTATCTTTTTAGCTCTTTCGGGCGGGAAATAACTTTGAATATACGAGATAATCAAAATCAAAACGCCGAGCAGTACCATAATTTTTACAGTATCATAGATGAAAAACTGAACACTTCCTCCTATTTTGCCCGTGGTATCTAAACCGCAAGCGTTCAAAAATGTTTCAATGAGGCGATTCAGCCAGTTCATACCAAGGACTTCATTTTGAAAAAAGTCCCAAATTGTTTTTAGTGTCTCCATAAAAAGCCCCTTTCATATAGTTATATTGAAATATGTCGATTTATCGTCCCGAATATAAGCCGTGCGGAAAAGCAATCAATAAACTTCCTCACTTTTCACAGCACGACTTGTTTTCGCTTTCAACATCAAGTGTTGTCAACTGCCGCAAACATTCTTTTGCCTGCTCCACACCTTTTTCTGAAATAGAATAGTGTGTCCATTTTCCCTCTTTGCGCCCGACAACTATTTCAGCGTCACAAAGAATTTTCATATGGTGGGAAAGCGTAGGCTGCGTGACATTGATTTCTTCTAGCAACTTGCAAGCACATTTTTCACCTGAACGCAGCAGTTTTATAATCCTAATGCGGTTTTCATCACAAAACGCTTTGAAAATTGCCGCAATTCTTTTTTCATCCATCTCTCTCAATCACCTCCTATAGATAAATGTCTATGTGTTATTATATGCAACACATAGAAAAATGTCAATATATTTTTTTGATTTAAGTGAAACAGCGGTAGGAAAACTAAATCCTACCGCTGTCTTCTTATGCAAAGATGATTTCTTTTTCCACAATCTCCTTTGCACACGCCCGTATGTTATTCATTCTCTGTGTCCATTCCAAAGCGTTTTCCGCCTTTAACTGCTCCGTAATACCCTGCACCCGTTTCATCTGCTCTGTGAGCCTTTCCATGCGTTCCTGCGCCTGCCTGTCGATGTCAGCAAGGTAATTGTTCAGTCTGCCGCTTGTGAACAAGGTTATGTAGGTGGCTCGGCGGTATTCTTTCAGATACCGCAAGTGCCGCTGTCCCCACAAACCAATAGGCTGTTCTTTTTCGGCTGGTAAGATAAGACATGGGATATAATAATCTCCTTGCAGTTCATACCACAGACCATTTTTATCATCGTAAATGTACTTGTCCATTGAAAAATCCTCCGTTATAATATATTCGCACATACATCACAGTTCTCCGATTGCCACACTTTGTTATATCTTGTTATGAGATTTTCTTGCCCTTGTATTTGCCCTTATGAGCAATGAGGGAAAGAGTAAACTTGTGTGTAACCGTATAAAGAGATAAGGCAGACACATTGCGATAAATCCTTTATTTTCAAGGCTTTTGGAGGATTTTATTAAAACACTGTAACCTCTGTTGAGAGGTCATAATTTACTGATATTCAAATTGATATTTGTGAGGGAGGATAATATATGGAATTTCCTTTTTATGATGCACCAAACACAGCAACCATAATCTGTTGTCATGTAATGAATGGGGAAGAACCTATTTTATTTGTATCACATGATGAGGATGACGGTATGTGGCAATTCTTATGTGGAAAAACACATGAAACAGATGCCGCAAGATTAGTTTCTTTGAAGTTCGTTTTTGAGTTAGACAATTCCATTGGTACTTTAGCAGATATGCCTTGCGGTTATTATGCAACAAGAGAAAAGCAAGGGGGAATTTGGGTGATTAGAAAGTATTAAATTCCAGTTTATAAAGCAGTATTACAATAAAACTAAAAAAACCACCCACAAGGGGCAACCAAAAAAATCGGTTGTCCCTTTTCTATGCGGCAGACAGAAGAAGCGACCAGCTATATGCTCGTCCGGGGCTAACGATAGCTCCAGGAACACAAAAGGGAATTGGGAGTAAATCAATACCTCTGATCGGGTGTATTTTTTGCTTGCAGGGGAAAAATGTTTACAAAACAGTGCTTGCATTTTTTGAAAAATATAGTATCATAGAATATATAAAATAGTTTTACAGACTATATTAAATCAAGGAGGAAACAATATGCCCCGCGTATTCCAGAAAGCCAGGGAGCCGTTTTCCAGTTATTCGCATTTTGTCGGCGCGGTGCTCAGCGGGCTTGGCTTGCTGATCGTACTGGTACGGCTGCTGTTCGGCAGTGCGGTATCGGGTTCGCTGGCTGCTGCGGCCGTTATCTTCTGCCTTTCCCTGATCGCGCTGTATTCCGCAAGCAGCGTGTACCACTTTTCCGAGAAGGGAGAAGCCGTGGTGCGGCGCCTGAAAAAGCTGGATCACAGCATGATCTATGTGCTGATCGCGGGAAGCTATACCCCGATCCTTCTGCGCTATATGCCGGCGCCGCGCAGCTTTGTGTTTCTCGGTGCGGTCTGGCTGGTTGCGCTGGCCGGTATCGCGGTCAAGCTGCTCTGGATCGATGCGCCGCGATTGATCGGTACTGCGTTGTATTTAGTGCTTGGCTGGGCGATTGCCTTTGACTTTGGCGCGGTGCTGTCCATGCCCGTACCGGCGATCGTCTTGCTGGCGGCGGGCGGTCTATCCTATACCGTGGGCGGTATTATTTATATGGCGAAGAAACCAAATCTCGGACCGCTGATCGGCTTCCACGAACTGTTCCACCTGTTCGTGATCGTGGGAAGTCTGTGTCACTACGCGATGGTTTTTTGGTATGTGCTGTGATACCGCCTTTGAGCGGAATATACAAACCTGCCAGTAAAAAACGCGAAAACTGCACAGCGCAGGGGGAAGCGGGACCGCTTTTCCCTGTCATAAATGCACACAAAAAGAAAAAGATTGTAAATTTTGTATAAAAACAAAATGGCGATTTGTACAAAACCACTCAATTGCTGTTGCAGGCAAACAAAAAAGCATGGTAAAATATTTGTCAAGAAATGAGAAATTTGGTAATTTTACTTGGCAAAAGGATGAAATCAATGAAGCAGATGCAGATAAACAGGCAGGATGCCCGTCAGTCGGTATGCACCGAAATAAAGGGCGGCTGGAGCCTCCTGCGCACGACCGACTGTGCGGAGGAGCGCGAATATGCGCTGCGGGCGCACCGGAAAACCGACCGGACCCTGCGTATACTCGAGCAGACCCTGTATGCCATGCTGGAAGGCCTGTCTGTTGCGGTGCTGGTGGAAGACGATGCCGGCCGGATTGCGCATATGGCCATGCAGGCGGTAAAGGAGCAGGCGCCGGATTGCCGGCTGCTGGCGCGTGCCGGCGGGACCGCGTTTGTCGCGCTGCCGGAGCCGGACGACTGCCGGACTGTGGTGGAGAAGCTGGCAGAATTGTCGCATGGCCGTGACGACGTCCGGATCCGGATCGCCGGCTATATGGGCGCGTGCCTGCCGGAAGTCCGTTTCGCGGGCCTGCTCAAGGGCGGCGCGGACGTGGAGCTGCTTTACACAGGCGGAGCGCGTCCGGAACTGCGGTTCCGCACGCGGCGGGAGCATATGACCGCGGATGCGGTATGGATGCGCCTGTACCCCTGCTGGCAGGCTGCGGCATAAAAGGGAAACCGTTTTTCCATGCACGATATGGGAAAACGGTTTTTTTATTTTATTTTCGGGAATACTTGACAAGAGCAGAAAAGAGGAGTAAAATATTAATTAATATAAGATATTAATTAGAAAGAGGGTGACATTATGCAGACCAGAAATACTGTACAGCGTCAGATCGTCCTGCAGGCGGTATTGCGCATGCACGACCATCCAACGGCGGATACTGTATATGCGGCGGTTGCGGCGGAGCACCCGTCGATCAGCAAGGCCACAGTATACCGCAATTTGAACCAGCTGGCCAATCAGGGAGAGATTCGCCGTGTTCCTGTTCCAAACGGGGCGGACCGCTTTGATTTCAATACCGAGGAGCATTACCATGTCCGCTGCAGCGGCTGCGGCGCGGTGTTCGATGTGTATATGCCACATATCGATAACCTGATCGAGCGCATCGACGATGCCTCCGGCGTTTCGGTGCAGCGGTATGATATTCTGTTCGAGGGCCTTTGCCCGCAATGCGGCGGCAAGGCGTAAGCGGTGTTATTTTGGCGGCGGAAACGCCGTTCACAAATAAAAATCCTGTAAAAAACGAGAGGAGAAATGTTATTATGGCAAATTTAAAGGGCAGCAAGACGGAAGCAAACCTCCAGACCGCTTTTGCGGGCGAGTCCATGGCGCGCAATAAATACACCTATTTTGCATCCAAGGCGAAGAAGGACGGCTACGTCCAGATTGCGAAGATTTTTGAGGAAACCGCGAATAACGAGAAGGAGCATGCGAAGATCTGGTTCAAGCTGCTCAACGGCGGCATCGACGATACCGCGGCCAACCTGAAAGCGGCGGCCGAGGGTGAGAACTACGAGTGGACCGACATGTACGCGACCTTTGCCAAGGAAGCGCGTGAGGAAGGCTTCGACGATATCGCGTTCCTGTTTGAAAAGGTCGGTGAGATCGAGAAGGAGCATGAGGCCCGTTACCTCAAGCTGCTCTCCAACGTGGAGAACAAGGTGGTATTCTCCCGCGACGGCGACTGCATCTGGCAGTGCTCGAACTGCGGCCACATTGTTGTCGGCAAGCAGGCGCCCGAGGTATGTCCGGTTTGCGCGCATCCGCAGGCTTACTTTGAGATCAAGGCGGACAACTATTAAGATATAAGACGCTGCGCATCTGTTCCGAACGCGCAGGATGAAATAAGAAACACCGCGGAATTTTGATTCCGCGGTGTTTTTTTTCAGTTTTCGGCGAACAACGGGGTGGAGAAATACCGCTCTGCGGTATCCGGCAGGACGGTAACGACCGTTTTGCCGGTGCCGAGCTTTTTGGCAAGCTGGATGGCGGCCGCGACGTTCGTGCCGCTCGAAATGCCGCACATCAGCCCCTCGAGCCGCGCAAGGTCCTTGGCGGTGCGGAGCGCCTCCTCATCCGTAACGATGTAGAGGTGGTCGTAGATTTTGGTGTTCAGGTTTTTGGGGATGATGCCGTCGCCAATCCCCATTTGCAGGTGGGTGCCGATTGAACCGCCCGACAGGATGGCGGCGTTCTCCGGCTCGACCGCCCAGATTTCGAGCTGGGGGTTCTGCGCCTTGAGCACCTCGCCGATGCCGCTGATCGTGCCGCCTGTGCCGAAGCCGGAGCAGAACCCATCAATCGGGGCGCCGACCTGCTCCAGAATCTCGGTTGCGGTATGGTGCCGGTGGACCGCGGGATTTGCGGGGTTGTCAAATTGGCCAGGAACAAAGACCTTCGGGTCATTTTTGGCCATTTCGTCCGCGATTCGCTGGCATTCCGCGATACAGTCGCCGATATTGCCCGCGTCATGTACCAGAATGACTTCGGCGCCATAGTGCTGCACCAGCTTGCGGCGCTCCTCGGAAACCGAATCCGGCATGATGATTTTGACCGCGTAGCCCTTGACCGCGCCGCACAGCGCCAGGCCGATGCCCTGGTTGCCGCTGGTCGGCTCGATGATGACCGTATCCGGCTGGAGCAGCCCGCGGCGCTCGGCGTCCTCCACCATATTGAGCGCGGTCCGCGTTTTGATCGAGCCGCCGACATTAAGCCCCTCGAATTTGACGAGTACCTCCGCGCAGCCCGCCGGAACCATACGGTTCAGGCGAACCATGGGCGTATGGCCGACTGCCTCGAGGATGTTACTATATACCATCGAAAAATCTTCCTCTCAAACGTGTCTACCCCACATTATAGCACAACTTTTTGCATAAGCATAGAACAGATTGACCAAATTGTGTCAATCCGCACGGCTTTTTTTGGAGTTTATGCAGGGAGGAGGTGAAATGTGATGGAGATACATTTTAAGCAGGCGAACAGCGGCAACTATCTGCCCGCGTCGCGCGGCAAGGGGGATATTCAATACATAGTGATCCATTTTACAGCCAACGACGGGGATACCGCGCAAAACAACGCCGATTATTTCGCGCGGGAGGATATCTCGACCTCGGCCCACTATTTTGTGGACGAAAACGAGGTCTGGCAGAGCGTTGCCGACCATGATATCGCCTGGCACTGCGGCACGAAAGGGACCTATTACCATCCCTACTGCCGCAATGCCAACAGCATCGGCATTGAGATGTGCAGCCGGCTGCAGGATGGAAAATACTACTTCCGGCAAGGCACAATCGAAAACGCGGAGGCGCTGGCGCGCATGCTGATGGAGAAATACGGCATCGGGGCCGATCATGTGGTGCGCCATTACGATGTGACGCACAAGACCTGCCCCGCGCCGTATGTAGAGAGCGCGGCGGCATGGAACGCATTCAAAACCGGATTGACAGGGAAGGAGGAGGACGATATGACGGCGGACGAGGTAAAGCGGCTGATCGAGCAGAGCAGAACGGTTTACGGGACAGTGGACGCGGTGCCTGACTGGGGACGCGCGACGGTGGAAAAGCTGGTGCGCAACGGCTGGCTCAAGGGCGAGGGGGACGACAAGGGCCTGAACCTGTCCGAGGACCTGCTGCGCACGCTGGTTATAAATGACCGAGCGGGCATTTATGGGGAATAAAGTGGAAAAAGCGGCGGAAATGCAGGATTTCCGCCGCTTTTGTCAGGTTGAGGTATGCATGGCCTGTTGCCGCACCGCCTGCTGCTGCACGTTCCACCAGCACAGCCCGCAGAGGAACGCGGCGCGCACCGCCTCATTGACATAGTCGTTGGCGAGCGTTTCCAGCTCGAAAGCGGCCGGCTGCTGGTCGAGCAGTTTGTAGAACGCGCTGGACTCGGCTTCGATCTCGTTTTGGAGGCGTTTGTAAAGCGGAGATTCCAGCCAAAGCTCATACTGCCCATGTAGATAATTGTACATTTGTTATTCACCTCACCTTGTATTGTACTAAAGATAGTACAATATAGCAATGGTAAATATGTACTAAAAAATGAACATATATTGTGCAATTTTATGTGTGGTGCTATAATGATAAAAAAGGTGGTGAGTGTTTGCCAATTTGTTATAATAAGCTGTTCGCTACGATCAAGCAGCGGGGAAAAACAGAATATTACCTCCGAAAAAATGGTATTAGTCCGTCTATCTTGAGCAAATTGAAGAATGGGACAGGCGGTATTGATGCGCGAACAATAGAAAAGCTCTGTAAGCTGCTGGATTGTCAACCAGGAGATTTGATGGAATATAAAGAAAGCCCTCAGTCATCCGACTGAGGGCTTTTTGTCAGCGGCTTCCGGTGCCGCGGGCTTATGTAATCAGTCCAGATAGGTGATTTTTTCAATCCCCTTGATGCCCAGCCCCGGCTCGTCGGAAACCGTGATGTCCTTTTCATGGAACACCGCGCCGCCGAGGATGGGGTCCTCGGTGCAAAGCACCGGACCGTCCAGGTCGATTTTGGTGATGACCTGCTTGGCACAGGCCAGATGGATGGCCGCGTTGACGCTGACCTTGGCCTCCAGCATACAGCCGAGCATGCACTCCACGCCGTATACCTCAGCCGCGGACGCGATCTTGAGCGCGTTGTACAGGCCGCCGGCCTTCATCAGCTTGATGTTGACCAGGTCGGCCGCGCGCATCTGCATGATGGTCAGCGCGTCGGCCGGCCCCTGCACGCTTTCGTCCGCCATGACCGGAATGGAAACGTTGTCGGTCACATACTTCAGGCCGGTCAGGTCGTGCTGCGCGACCGGCTGCTCGACAAATTCAATATCCAGACCGGCGTCCTCCATCTGGCCGAGGATGCGCACGGCCTCCTTGGGCTTCCAGCCCTGGTTGGCGTCGATGCGGAGCTTGACGCCCTGGCCGACCTCGGCGCGGATGGCCTGCAGGCGGCGCAGGTCGAGCGGCGCGTCCTTGCCGACCTTGCACTTGAGGCAGTCGTACCCGCGGTCCACGGCGTTGCGCGCGTCGCGCGCCATTTCCTCCGGATCGTTGACGCTGATGGTGATATCGGTCACGATTTGGCTGCGGCTGCCGCCGAGCATCTTGTATACCGGTATGTGGTAAAGCTGGCCGTACAGGTCCCAGAGCGCCATATCGACCGCGGCCTTGGCGCTTGTGTTTTTCAGGATGCAGCCCTGCAGGGCGAACATCAGGTTTTCAAAATCGTCCACCTCGCGGCCGAGCAGGGTGGGGGCGATGTGGTCGCGGATCGCGCCGATGATCGCGCCCGCGGTATCGCCCGTGACCGCGCCGGTCGGGGGCGCCTCACCGTAACCGACCGCGCCGGTGTCCGTGTGTATCTCAACGATCACGTCCTCGACGGAGGAGACCGAGCGCACCGCGGTCTTGAACGGCACGCGCAGCGGGACAGAAATGCGCCCCAGGCGGATATTGGTGATCTTCATACTGGTTCAGCTCCTTTTGGCATAGTCGTGTGTGGACGGGTCAGCGGGCCAGCTCGTACATTGCCGCCGCGATGATCTCCGCGTTCTGGATGAGGCGCTCGACCTCCATATATTCATCCGGCTTGTGCTCGCGTATCTCGTCGCCGGGGAAGATCGGGCCGAACGCGACCAGATTGGGGATGGATTTGGCGTAGGTGCCGCCGCCGATGGATTTCAGGACCGCCTTTTCGCCGGTCTGCTCCTCGTAAACCTGGGACAGCTTGCGGATCAGCTCGCTTTCCGGCGGCATATAGATCGCGGCCTTGTGCTTCATTTTTGTCTCGTGGAAGCCGCCGAGCGCGAAGGCGCGCTCCATGCGGGGATGCGCGTCGTCATAGGTTTTGGTGACCGGATAGCGCACGGAAAGCGTGAGCGACAGCGTTTCCTCCGCAAAGGCCGCCACGCCGAGGTTGACCGTCAGGTCGCCCGAAAGGTCGTCGCGCATGGCAAGGCCGAGGGATTCGCCGTGCGTTTCCATGCCGATGCGTCCGGCGAGGAACGCCATGCAGTCGGCCAGCTCGCCCTCGAGCGGGAGCTGGGTAAGCGCCAGCGCCAGACGGCCGATGGCGTTTTCACCCTGCTCGGGCGTGGAGCCGTGTGCGGATACGCCCTGCGCCTCCACGCGGATGCCGCCCTCGATCGGCGTCACCGTGACCTTGCTGGCCTGGATGCGCGCCGCCGCGTCGGCCGGACAGGCCAGCTCGGCCATCGCATAGGCAGGGGAGACGTTGGCGGCTGTGCCGCCCTCGAACCGGAGCAGGCGGCAGGGGCCGGTCTGCTCCAGCCTGCGGGCGTAGGCGCAGTTCATGATGCCCTTTTCCCCGTTGATGATCGGGTACTCGCCGTCCGGCGTGAAGCCCATGACCGGCGTTTCGCCGCCATGCGCCAGATACCACGCCATATCGTCGCAGCCGGTCTCCTCGTTCGTGCCGAACAGAATGCGGATGCGGCGGGAGGGGACGAAGCCCGCGTCCTTGAGCGCCGCCAGTGCGTACAGCGCGGCCACGGTCGGTCCCTTGTCGTCCATCGTGCCGCGGCCGTAGATGCGCCCGTCCTTGACCTCGCCGGAGAACGGCGCGGCGGCGCTCCAGCCGTCGCCGGCCGGCACAACGTCCAAATGGCCGAGCACGGCGATCATTTCCTCGCCCTCGCCGTATTCGCACCAGCCGACGCGATCGTCCATATTCACGGTGGGGAAGCCCAGGCGCTCGCACAGCGCGAGCGTTTCGTGCAGGCAGCGCGCGACCTCGCGGCCGTAGGGCGCGCCCGCCTCGGGCGTTCCCTCAACGCTGGGGATGCGGATGAGGGCGGCCAGGCTTTGCAGCAGCTCATCCGTATGCGCGCGGATATAGGGCTTAAAGTCCATATTTATATTCCTCCTTTGGTTATTAACGGCTTATTAACGGTTCCATATCATATTGTACAGGATAAAACGAGAATTTGCAAACCCATCTGTGCAGTTTGCTTGTAATTATCTTGCAAAAAGCCGCGGGATACGGTATACTATTACTGTCATCTGTCAAGGCGTGCGGAGCCGGCGCAGGTGGGAAAAGAGAATGAAAAAGAAATGAGGGAGGAAACCTAATGATAACAAACGGTTTTACTTACTTTGCGGTGCTGGCATTTCTGGCCGCAGTGCTGGTGGGTGCGGAAAAGCTGACCAAATGGAAGTTTTTCAAGTTTATCCCGCCGGTCGTGCTGCTGTATTTGCTGACGATGCTGCTGTGTACCGCGGGGGCGTGGGATATGGAGGCGACCTCGGCGGCATACGGCGCGCTGAAAAATAATATCCTGTACGCCATGCTGGTGCTGATGCTGCTGCGCTGCGATATCCGCAAGGTGCTCAAGCTCGGCCCCCGCATGCTGGGCGGCTTTTTCGCGGCGAGCCTCTCGATCGCGATCGGCTTTGTTCTGACCTACGCGATCATGCATGGCCAGCTCGGTTCGGAAGCATGGAAGCCCCTGGGCGCGCTTTGCGGAAGCTGGATGGGCGGTTCGGGCAACATGATCGCGGTGCAGGCCGCGCTGAACATACCCGAAGCGGATATGGCGTATGCGCTCGTGATCGACTCGATCGATTACTCGGTGTGGGTCATGTTCCTGCTGTGGGCGATCTCGTTCGCGCCGCAGTTCAACAAGTGGACCAAAGCCTCCACCGCAACGCTGGACGAGGTTTGCGCCCGTCTGGAAGCAGAGCAGAAGGAGGAGGACAAGCATATCACCTTTGCCGGCCTGCTGTTCCTGATCGGCGGCGCGCTGCTGGTTTCCGCAATCGGGCAGAACGTTGGCACGGCGATCAACGGCGTCGCGCCCTGGCTGGATAAGGCGACCTGGACGGTGCTGGTGGTCACGGTGATCGCGCTGGTTGCGGCGGTCACGCCGATCGGCAAGATCGCGGGCGCGGCCGAGCTGTCCAACGTGCTGCTGTACATGGTCATCGCGCTGCTGGCGTCCCGCGCAAGCCTGCTGGAGCTGACGGAAGCGCCGGTGTGGATTATTTCCGGCTTTATGATTCTCGGAATACACGGGATTATTCTGGTTGCCCTGGCGAAAATCTTCAAGCTGGATATGTTCACCTGCGGCGTGGCTTCGCTGGCCAATATCGGCGGCACGGCCTCCGCGCCTATCTTGGCCGGCTCGTATTCCGGCGCACTGGTGCCGGTCGGCGTCCTGATGGCGCTGATGGGCTATGTCATCGGAACGGGCGGCGGTATTCTGACCGCGAATATCATGAAATTTTTTGCATAACGATCTCTTTTCCAAATGGAAAGCGGCTGTCCGGTTCGGACAGCCGCTTTTTATTTTCGGTGCAGAACAAAGTGGTTTTTACGGAAGGAGAGCAGCCCGTCCCGCCGTATTTTGCTCAGTTCGTTCGACAGGGCGCTGCGGTCCGCGCCGAGATAATCGGCAAGCTGCTGGCGGTCGAACGGGATATCGAACGTATCGCAGCCGTTCTGCACGGCCTGCGCGGACAGATAGGACAACAGCCTGCCGCGCAGGGATTTCGGCGTTGTGTGGAAGATCTTTCGCGTTAAGGTCAGGTTTTTCCGCGCGGTCACGTCGAGCAGGTTGCGGAGCAGGATGCCGCGCCCGCTGTCCTTCCGACCGGCGGGCGCGAGCAGGCGGTCCATGGGCAGGAACAAAACCTCGGACGGTTCGGCGGCGACCGCGCTGACCATCATAGGCGTGCCGGGGACGCAGGCGTAGGTTTCCGCAAACACGGCGCCCGGGCCGATATGGTCCAGAATGGTTTTGTTGCCCCAGGCGTCGTCGCGCTCAATGGTCACGCCGCCGGACAGCAGGATGCAGAGCGCGTGGGCCGTATCCCCGACCCGATAGACCGGACGGCCTTTTTCGTAGGAGCGGCGGTAGGCGTGCAGCTGTTCCAGCAGCGGCGGCAGCTTTGCTTCCGGCAGCCCCTGGAACAGACGGCAGCGCATAAAAACGGATGCTTCCATATTTCCTCCTGTTTTGTTGTTACAACAACATACGGTGTGCTACCAGTATAGTAAGATAGGAGCATAAAGTCAAGTATGCGCCGGTTTGTCCGGACGCGGAACAGGTTACCCATCAGGAGGAAACGGATATGGTACGGAAAATTATTGAAATCAATGAAGAAAAGTGCAACGGCTGCGGCTTGTGCGCCAATGCCTGCCACGAGGGCGCGATTGGCATGGTGAACGGAAAGGCGAAGCTGCTGCGGGACGATTATTGCGACGGCCTGGGCAACTGCCTGCCGGTCTGTCCGACAGGGGCGATCACGTTTGTCGAGCGCGAGGCCGCTGCCTATGACGAAGCGGCGGTGCAGGAGAACCTGCGCGCGAAAGCCGAGGCGCAGCAGCCGCTTGCCTGCGGCTGCCCGGGCAGCCATGCGCGCGCGATCGACCGTCCCGCCGCACCGCAGGCAGGCGGCGCGGTTCCGGCGGTTTCCCAGCTCCGCCAGTGGCCGGTGCAGATCAAGCTGGCGCCCGTCAACGCGCCGTATTTCCAGGGTGCGCACCTGTTGGTAGCAGCGGACTGCACCGCCTACGCATATGCAAATTTCCACCAGGACTTTATCCGGAACAGGATCACGCTGATCGGCTGCCCCAAGCTGGACGAGGGTGATTACAGTGAAAAGCTGACCGAGATCATCCGGCAGAACGATATCAAAAGCGTAACGGTGGTGCGCATGGAGGTGCCGTGCTGCGGCGGTATCGAGCATGCGGTGCGCACCGCCCTGCAAAACAGCGGCAAGTTTATGCCGTGGCAGGTGGTCGTGGTATCGACCGCGGGCGAGATACTGGACCGGTAAGGCGTTTGCAAATCTGCTCCGCTGTGGTACAATAGCTCATGAGAACGGGGCGCCGGACCGCGGAGGGATAAAAGTATGAATACATTGGACGTGGTGCATGATTTTCTGCGGCGGCAGGTGAAGCCGGGCGCGGTCTGTATCGACGCCACGGCGGGCAAGGGGCGCGACACCGCGCTCCTTTGCCGTCTTGCGGGAAAAAACGGGCGGGTGATCGCGTTTGACATCCAGGAGGCCGCGGTCGAGCAGACGCGCGCGCTGCTGGCGGAGCAGGGCTTGAGCGCAGAGGTCGTGCAGGACAGTCACGCGCATATGGCGCGCTATGCGGCGCCGGGGACGGTGGACTGCATTGTGTTCAACCTTGGCCGGCTGCCGGGCGGGGATGCCAGAATATTCACCACAGCCGCTTCCTCGCTTCCGGCGATCGACGCGGGGCTGACGCTGCTGCGGCCGGGCGGCGTGATGGCGCTTGCGCTGTATTATGGGAAAGAAAACGGATATGAGGAGAAAAATGCGATTTTATCGCATTTAAAGTCGATAAATGACCGATTGTTCACTGTTCTGGCATGCGATTGGCTCAACCGGCGGAACGACCCGCCGCTGCCGATTTTCATATGGAAAGAGTGAGCGGCCTGTGTTACAATAAAGGAAAAGGAGGGGTATGATATGCCTTGGTGTCCCAAATGCAAAGCGGAATACAGAGAGGGATTTACGGAGTGCAGCACCTGTCGGGTGCCGCTGGTGGATACGCTGCCCGAAGAAAATAAGGAGCCGGAGCGGGAGGAATTCGTCCTGCCGGACGGCATGGAGAAACCGATTGCGGTTTACACAGCCAAAAACCGGCTGGAAGCGGAAATGGTCTGCGACATGCTGCGCGAAAATGATATCGTTGTACTCCACCGGCCGGCGGCGTTCCGTCAGATACAGGCTTACAGCGGCACTGATGCGCGCTTCGGGGTAGAGATTGTGGTCGATGCGAGCCAGACCGCCCGCGCGCGTGCGCTGATCGACGAAATGAATCACAGCTTTGCGGAGGCGCCGGTTGACGAGGAAGAGCTGGCCCGCCTTGCCGAGGAGCAGGCGATGCAGACGCCGGAGCAGCCTATGGAGGATAACGCTTCGTTCAAGCTGCTGCCCGTGGTGGCGGGCGTGATCGCGGTGGCGCTGCTGCTGCTGTATCTGGTTTCCAACCGTATGTAAAGGGGAGAGCGCCTATGCCGTGGTGTCCGAAGTGTAAAGCGGAGTTCCGCGAGGGCTTCAGCGTGTGCAATACCTGCCATGTGCCGCTGATCGACCATATACCGGATGGGACGGAAACGATCGTGGAGCCGCCGCAGCCCGACGAGGCCTGGCTGCGCGAGGATGGGAAACGGACAAGGGTGCTCCGGCTGCTGCGGACGCTGATTATCCTGTTCCTGGCGCTGGCGGTCGTGCTGCTGCTCGCGGATAAGGGGATATAAAAAGGGAGTGCGTATCACGCACTCCCTTTTTATATGCTGTTGTTACCGGATATCGTCGAACAGGCCGGTGAAGTCCAGTGTTGCAAAATAATCCTTCGGCGTTTCCGCGCGGCGGATCAGCTCAACCGAGCCATCCTCGCGCAGGAGCAGCTCGGCGGAACGCAGCTTGCCGTTGTAGTTATAGCCCATCGAGAAGCCGTGAGCGCCCGTATCGTGGATATACACATAATCGCCAATATCGATACGGGGCAGGTTGCGGTCGATGGCGAACTTGTCGTTGTTCTCGCACAGGCCGCCGGTCACATCATAGGTGCGGTCGTGCAGCGCGTCCTCCTTGCCAAGGACGGTGATGTGGTGGTAGGCGCCGTACATCGCCGGACGCATCAGATTGGCCGCGCAGGCGTCAAGACCGGCGTATTCCTTGTAGGTGTGCTTGTGGTGGATGCAGCGGGCCACCAGCGCGCCGTAAGGCCCGAGAATAAAGCGGCCCATCTCGGTATAGATCGCGATGTCGTCCATGCCCGCCGGTGCGAGCACCTCTTCATAAGCGCGGCGTACGCCCTCGCCAATGGCCATGATATCGTTCGGCTCCTGCCACGGCTTGTAGGGGATGCCCACGCCGCCGGACAGGTTGATGAACGCGATATGCACGCCGGTCTCCTTGCGGACCTCGACCGCCAGCTTGAACAGGATGCGGGCCAGTGCGGGATAGTATTCGTTCGCCACCGTGTTGGAGGCCAGGAACGCATGGATGCCGAAATGCTTGACGCCCTTGGCCTTCATATACTTGAACGCCTCGATCAGCTGCTCGCGGGTCATGCCGTACTTGGCCTCCTGCGGGGTATCCATGATCTCGTTTTCAAGCACAAAATCGCCGCCCGGATTGAAACGGCAGGACATGGTTTCCTTCCACTGGCCGACCTTATCGTAATAGTCCAGGTGGGTGATATCGTCAAAGTTGATGATCGCGTCCAGGTCGCTGGCGAGCTTAAAATCCTCGTCCGGCGTCACATTGGAGGAGAACATGATATCGTGGCCGGTGATGCCGCAGGCGCGGCTCAACTGCAGCTCGGTATAGCTGGAGCAGTCGCAGCCGAAGCCCTCTTCATGGAGGAGCTGGACCAGGCGGGGGTTCGGGGTCGCCTTAACGGCAAAATATTCCTTGAAGCCGGGGTTCCATGCGAACGCGGCCTTGACCTTGCGGGCATTTTCACGGATGGCCTTTTCGTCGTAGATGTGGAACGGGGTGGGATGGGTCTTTACGATCTCCTGCACCTGCTCAAGGGTCAAAAAGGGTTTCTTTTCCATTGGTTTTCGCCTTTCCTTAGTTTCTGGGGTTATTCGTCGGTCTGTTTGCCGAGGATGCGCTCGAAGCGGCGGCGCATATCGTCCTCGATGCGCTGGGTTTCGATCTGGTCGACGCCGATGATACGGCCGTCCTGCACGATAACGACCATGCCCTCTGCGAGCATGGCGGGCGTCTCTGCGCGGGGGAAATTGACCATTTTGTCGTTGATTTCCACAACAACGAAATCGCCTTCAAAGCGGTCGACGATACCGGTCTGTTTCATGCAGCATTCTCCTTGCTTGATGGTAGTGGGTCGAGCGGGAGGACGACCGTGCCGCTTTCCGCTGTGATGCGGACGTCGTCAACACCCGCGAGGGACAGGTTTTCCAGCGTCTGCGGGCTGGGATGGCCGTAATCGTTGTTCACGCCGCACGAAATCACCGCGGTCGAGGGCCGCACCGCGCGCAGGAATTCCTCGGAGGAGGAAGTGCTTGCGCCGTGATGCCCGACCTTGAGGATCTCGCACGACAAAAGTGGATAATGGTTCAACAGGGAGCGTTCCGCCGCGGCCTCGGCGTCTCCCATCAGGAGAACGCTGCGGCCGCCTGCCTGGAACAGCGTGACCAGGGAGCGGTTGTTCAGGTCGCTGTCCGATACATCGTCGTCCGGCCCGAGGAACGTGAGCGACGCGCCGGAATCAAACGGCAGGACGTCGCCCGGCTGCGGGACGGTCGGACGGAGGCCGCGCGCCTCCAGCGCGTCGAGCATGTTGCCGTAGGTGGCGGTGTTGGCAGTCTCCCGTCCCATAAAGAAGTGTCCGATCGGGAATGCTTCGATCACCCGCGCCATGCCGCCGATATGGTCGGCGTGCGGATGGGTGGCGACCACGGCGTACAGCTCCTGTACGCCAAGCTCCTCTAAATAGCGGACGATGGTATCGCCGCTTTCCGCTGTGCCGGCGTCCACCAGCACGGCCTGGCCGCCTGACAGGAGCAGGATGGAATCGCCCTGGCCAACGTCGATAAAATGGACTTCGGTTTCGCCGGTGAGCTCCTGCGGGCCGGATAAAAACCCGGGCAGGTAAAGCCAGGCGTCAAGCGCCAGCACAAGTGCCGCGCCAATAAACAGGATACGCCGGAGGATTCGCTTCATTATTCTTCACAGGTGCGGTAGGAATCGAATTTGTCCGTGATCTCTTTGGACGGGGCGGGCGTCGCCAGGCTGACGATAATGATGGCGAGCAGGCCGCAGACAAAGCCGGGTACGATCTCGTACAGCTCGAAAATGCCGCCGGACATCTGCGCCCAGAACAGGTCGACCAGGCCGCCGACGATGATGCCCGCATACGCGCCGTATTTGTTGGCGCGCCGCCAGAACAGGGAGCAGAGCACGAGCGGGCCGAACGCCGAGCCAAAGCCGGCCCACGCGTATTCGACCAGACCGAGCACCGTGCTGTTCTGGTTGGTCGCGATCAGCACGGCAATCAACGCAACCGCCATCACGCAGCCGCGGGAAACCCACATCAGCTCCTTGGTGGAGGCGTTGGGGCGTATTTTGTTGTGGTAAAAGTCCTCGGTGATGGCAGAGGCGGTAACGAGGAGCTGGCTGTCCGCGGTGGACATGATCGCCGCAAGAATGGCGGACAGGAAGATGCCCGCGATGAACACGGGGAAGATGCGGGTGACCATGTTGATGTAGATGGTCTCCTCATTGCCCGCGGTGACGAGCAGGCCGTCGCCCAGGAACATGCGGCCGGAAACGCCGATCAGTACGGCGGCGGTCAGCGAGATCAGGACCCAGACGGTCGCGATGCGGCGGGACTTCTTGATCGCTTTCGGGGACTCGATGCCCATGAAGCGGACCAGAATATGCGGCTGGCCGAAGTAGCCCAGCCCCCACGCGATCAGCGAAATGATGCCGATGGCCGTGTAAGGCGTATTGGTCGCGCCGTCCACGAACAGGTTCAGGAAATTCGGGTTAAACGATTCGACCTGCGCAAAAAAGTCGGCCGGCCCGCCCAGCGAGCCGATAGCGATCGAGGGTACCGCGATGACGCAGAAGAACATCAGCAGGCCCTGGAAAAAGTCGGTCCAGCACACGGCGAAAAAGCCGCCGGCAAAGGTGTACGAAATAACGACGACCGCGCCGATCAGCAGCGACACCAGATAGGGCATGCCGAACACGGATGAAAACAGCTTGGCGCAGGATACAAAGCCCGAAGCGGTATAGAACAGGAAAAACACCAGGATGAATATTGCGGCGATCACCGAGATCATGCCGCTTTCATCCTTAAAGCGGTTCTTGAAAAACTGCGGCAGCGTGATCGCGTCGTCCGCCACCTTGGTGTACTGGCGCAGCGGCTTGGCGACAAGCAGCCAGTTGAGATAGGTGCCGATGGCAAGGCCGATGGCGATCCAGCCGGCCGAAATGCCGGACAGATAGGCCGCGCCCGGCAGGCCCATCAGCAGCCAGCCCGACATGTCGGAGGCCTGCGCGCTCATCGAAGTGACCCAGGAGCCAAGTTTTCGGCCGCCGAGGAAATACTCGCTGGTCGTGCGGTTTTTCCCCATAAAGTACATGCCGATGCAGATCATAAAGATCAGATACACGCCGAACGCGGCGAGTGTGATGATGCTGCCAATATTCATGTATAATTACCCTCCCAAAATTCATGTTTTATTATACATGGATTCGCTTTTTTTTGCAAGAATGAGGGTGGGAAATTGCGGTTTTCACAAAAAATAGACAATATAGATAAAAACGAGCCGCAAAACAAGAGGAAGGTTGTTGCGAATGACGGATAGGCCGGCTCACAGCTTCATGGCCCGCGCAAGCTTGCTTTCCGGCTCCGGCGTCAGGGAGAGGTAATCGGCAAGGTCAGCGGCAAGCGCGTGGAAAACCGCCTCGCTGCCCGCGATCCATTCCAGCTCGATCTCGCACAGGGGGGCGGAGCGCCCGTTATGGTGCAGCATGCCCTCGTCCAGCGCAAGCTCGCAGACTGTGTCCTCCTGCTGGAGCAGGATGGCGCAGCGCCGGAAGTCGACCGTGCAGATCGTTTCCAGGCGCGCGGCGAGCGCCTGCTCGCACAGCGCGCGCGGCGCGCCTTTGCCGGGCAGCGCGGCGAGGCCCTCCTCGACCGTCTGCGCGTCGCACTCGTATTCCTCATGCGCGCGCATGCCGGCGGGGGTGTTGCTGTTGCGCCGCTTCATGCAGCATACGCTGCGGTCGTTTTCGCGGCGCAGGCGGAGTGCGGCGTCGTTGCGGCGCAACAGACCGTCCGCCGTATCGAAATACTGCGATTTCATATGGATGGTGCGGCTTTGGCTGCCGATACGGGAGGAGGCCCAGAGCAACGCCTGCCCCAATACCCATTCGTCCGCCCGCCATTTGTATTCCTTTTCCATTACCGTATCTGTCCGTTTCCGTAAATGATAAATTTGGTGGTGGTCAGCGCGGTCAGCCCCATGGGGCCGCGCGCGTGCAGCTTTTGTGTGGAAATGCCGATCTCCGCACCGAAGCCGAACTCAAACCCGTCGGTAAAGCGGGTGGAGGCGTTGACATAGACCGCCGCCGCGTCGACCTCCTCCAGAAAACGCTGGGAAGCCTCGTAGTCGCGGGTGACGATGCACTCCGAGTGGCCGGTGTTGTAGCGGTTGATATGCGCGATCGCCTCGTCGAGCGAATCGACGACCTTGCAGGAGATCTCATATCCCAGATATTCGCGCCCGTAGTCCTCCTCTGTGGCGGGGAGGACGGCGTCGCCCAGGATCTCCCTGGTGCGGGTGCAGCCGTGGATGGAGACGCCGCTCGGCGCGAGGCCGGCCGCCGCCATGGGCAGGAACCGCACCGCCGCGTCCTTGTGGACGAGCAGGCTTTCGGCCGCGTTGCATACGCTCGGGCGCTGGCACTTGGCGTTGACCAGGATGCACTGCGCCATCTCCAGATCGGCGGAGGCGTCCACATAGACGTGGCAGTTGCCGGTGCCGGTCTCAATGACCGGAACGGTCGCGTTCCGGACGACCGACTGGATCAGGCCCGCCCCGCCGCGCGGGATCAGCACGTCGAGCCAGCCGTTCAGCTTCATCATCTGCGTGGCGCTGTCGCGCGAGGTGTCCTCGACCAGGTTGATGGCGTCCTCCGGCAGGCCCTCGCCGGCAAGCGCCGCGCGCATGAGGCGGGTCAGGCACATGGAGGAGTGGAACGCCTCCTTGCCGCCGCGCAGGATGCACGCCGAGCCGGCCTTGAAGCACAGCGCGGCCGCGTCCACCGTGACATTGGGGCGCGCCTCGTAAATAATGCCGATCACGCCCATGGGTACGCGCTTCTGCCCGATGTTCAGGCCGTTCGGCGTTTTGCGCATCCACAGCACCTCGCCGATGGGGTCGGGCAGGGCCGCGACCTGGCGGCAGCCCTCCGCGATGCCGGCGATGCGTTTTTCGTCCAGCATCAGGCGGTCGATCAGCCCTTCCGCAAGGCCGTTTGCACGGCCGTTTTCGATATCGATGCGGTTGGCGTCGATAATTTCGCGGGTATTCGCAAGCAGCGCGTCCGCTATGGCGAGCAGGCCGCGGTTTTTATCGTTTGTGCCGAGTCTGGCGACCGCGTATTTGGCGCGGCGCGCATCTGCGGCAATGTCCATCAGTTGTCGCATGGGTTACACCTCGTTTTATCGTGTTATTTCTTTTTGAAAGGGGCGGCCGCCATAACAAGCATCGCGATCAAGTATAGGCCGTACAGGATGTAGGTGACGGCGTTGCTCCATGGGAAAGCGGCTTCGGGATGACGCAGCGCATAGATGACAAAAGCGGCGGCAGCCATCAGCATAACCAGCGCGATGATGCGTGATTTTTTCTTTGTCATAACGGACTTCCTCCCTCGTTGTATCCGCTGGGGGATTCAGGGGAAAGGGGGGCGGCGGCTCCGTGTCAGCACGGCCAGCCGTGCAGATAGGCCTGCAGGCCGAAAAACGAACCGACCGCGATGCCGATCAGCGAAGCGATCAGATACCGGATGCGTGCCTTGGTCATAGTCCTGCAACCTCCCGTGCGAAAAGCGTGCCGACCGGCTTGCCGTCGACGATATCGTATAATATGCCCTGCTTATCCCCGTTGGCGACCAGCATGGGAATGCCCGCGTCCATGCACAGCTCGGCGGCGGTGATCTTGGTGGCCATGCCGCCCGTGCCGTGCGCCGAGCCGGCGCCGCCCGCCATGCGGCGTATTTTCGCGTCGATCCTGGAAACGTGGCGGATCAGCTTGGCCTGCGGGTTTTTGCGCGGGTCGGAATCATACAGCCCGTCGATATCCGAAAAAATAACGAGCAGGTCGGCCTCGCACATGCGTGCGACGACCGCGGAAAGCGTGTCGTTGTCGCCGAAGTTTTCAATGTGCTTCAGCTCGGCTGTGGCGACCGTATCGTTCTCGTTGACGATCGGCACCACGCCGGTGCGCATGAGGGCGGTAAAGGTGTTATGGATGTTTTCGCGCTGGTCGTCGTCCACAATGTTTTCGCGCGTGAGCAGGATCTGCGCCACGTTGATGCCGTATTCCAGAAACATTTTGTCGTAAATGTGCATCAGCTCGCACTGGCCGACCGCGGCGGCGGCCTGCTTCATGGCCAGCTCGGTGGGGCGCTCGCTCAGGCCGAGCTTGGCGGCGCCGACGCCGACCGCGCCGGACGACACAAGCACCATTTCAAACCCCTGGTTCTGCAGGTCGCTGATGGTGCGGACGAGCCGCTCGATGCGGCGGATGTTGAGCTTGCCGTTTTCATATGTCAGCGTCGAGGTGCCGACCTTGACGACGATGCGCCGGACCTCGTTGATATTAAGCATAAAAGACCTCCGGTTTCCGGCAGGGCGGACAGGGCCGCGCCGCCGGCTTCCTATTTAATATACATGTTTATTGTAGCACAGCGGGCGGCTTCACACAAGGCAAACAAAAATCTTTTACAAATTGCCGGAAAAACCGGTTCGTAGAAAAATATGCCCGCCGGACGGCTATCTTTGCGCATATTTTTTGTTCCAAAAGGTCAATTGTTGTGGTATACTATATTTTATCAAATTATGCCTTTTGAACGATTTTGCGAAAGGAAGGGATCAGTCATGGCAAACCGCGTGACCATCCAGATCGCAGGGCAGCATTATACCATGCTGGCCAACGAGACCGTGGAATATATGAACGAGGTCGCGGAACTGGCGCAGCAGACCATCGCGGAGTGCGGCGGCTCGGCGTCGTTCGCGTCCACACGCGCGCTTGCGCTGGCGACCGTCAACCTCGCGGATGAATATATCAAGGCCAAGACCGCGGCGGAAGCGGCCGAGGCCAAGTGCCGCGCGCTGGAAGCGGAAAACACCGCGCTGCGGCAGCAGGTGAGCCGCAACAGCGCGAACCATCCCGGAAACCGCCGCAAATGAACCGGATAGAGCTTTTGGCTCCCGCCGGCTCGCCGGAGGGGGTGCGCGCCGCGGTCCAGTCGGGCGCGGGCGCGGTATACATGGGTTTCGGCACGTTCAACGCGCGCCGGGGCGCGAAGGGCTTTTCGCAGGATGAAATGGCGCAGGCGATCGCCTATTGCCGCGCGCGGGGCGTCAAGACCAATATCACCCTGAATATCCTTGCCGGCGACCGCGAGCTGGACGCGGCGCTGCAGGACGCAAGGTTCCTCTATGAAGCGGGCGCGGACGCGCTGATTGTGCAGGACCTTGGCCTTGCGCGCCTGATTCACGCGTACGCGCCGGATTTCGCGCTGCACGCCTCCACGCAGATGACCGTTCACACGCTGGACGGCGCGCGGGAGGCGCGCGATATCGGCTTTTCGCGCGTGGTGCTCAGCCGCGAATGCACGCGGGACGAGGTGCGCCTGATCACCGAACAGGCAGGGGTGGAAACCGAGGTGTTCGTCCACGGCGCGCTGTGCATGTGCTATTCCGGCCAGTGCTACCTGTCCGCGGTGATCGGCCAGCGGTCGGGCAACCGCGGCCTGTGCGCCCAGCCCTGCCGACTGCCGTACGGCGGCGGCTATCCGCTGTCGCTCAAGGACCTGGCGCTGGCCGGCCATGTGGCCGAGCTGGCGGAGATGGGCGTGTCCTCGCTCAAGATCGAGGGGCGCATGAAGCGGCCGGAGTACACGGCGATCGTCACCGGAATCTATGCCGGCCTGCTGCGCGAGCGGCGCGGCCCCACGCCCGAGGAACGGGATATCCTACGGCGGGTGTTTTCGCGCGACGGCTTTACAGACGGGTACTATACCGGCAAAAAGGGCGACGGGATGTTCGGCACTAAGACCGACGTGCCGCTGCAGGAGGTCCAGGCCCTGTACGACGAGGCGGCGCGCCGCTTTGCAGAGGGGAAGGAGGCGCCGCTCGTTCCGGTGTCGCTTTGCTTTACCGCGCGGGCGGATACCGGCGCGGTGCTGAGCGCGGACGGGGTTTCCGCCGCGGCGCCGGCCGAGCGGGCGGTCAACCGTCCGACCACGCCGGAGATGGTGGAAAAGTCCCTGCGGAAAACCGGCGGGACGCCGTTTTATGTCAAAAACCTGCGCATCGAGCTGGAGGACGGGCTGGCCGTGCCGGCGTCCGTGATGAACGGGATGCGGCGCGACGCGCTTGCGCTGCTGCTTGCCAAGCGCGGTACGCCGCCCGCCCGCGACTGGCTGGAAGGGCCTCTGCTGCGGCGGGACGAGGAATGCGCGGCGCGCGAAGGCTTCCGCGGCTTTACCGCGTCCGTGCGCACCAGGGAGCAGGCGGAGGCGCTCCGCGGCCTCGGCCTGGAAACCGTTTACGCGCCGGTCGGCGTGGCGGCCGAGACCGGCCTGCCCGCCGTGCTGCCGCGCGTGTTTTCGGACGCAGAGCAGCCCGAGCTGGAGATGCTGCTCGGCGAGGCGATGAGCCGCGGCACCCGCACGGTGCTGGTGGGCAACATCGGGCAGGTCGCGCTTGCGCGGCGCATGGGGTTCGCGATACACGGCGATTTCGGCCTGAACGCCTATAACAGCAAAACGCTGCACGCGCTCGCGGAAATGGGCGTGACGCGGCAGACGCTTTCGTTTGAGGCGCGCCTGGCGCAGGCGCGCGATATGAAAGGGCCGCTCGAAACCGAGCTGATCGTTTATGGATATCTGCCGCTGATGATCTTCGAAAACTGCGCGATCCGCCGGCAGCACGGCGGCCGCTGCGCCTGTCGGGAGGGAACGACCTACCTGACCGACCGGAGAAAGGCGCGCTTTGCGCTGCTGCCCGAATACGGCTGCCGCAACACGCTGCTCAACAGCCGCCCGCTGTATCTGCGCGCGGCGTATGAGTGCCTGGGCGTGCAGACTGCGCGGCTGCTGTTCACAACGGAGCCGCCGGAGGAATGCGCGCGCATCGCGCGGGCGTTCCTGGACGGGACGCCGCTGGACGGGGACTTCACCAACGGCCTGTATAAAAGAGGAGTCGAATAATGCGGATTATACTGGCGTCCGCCTCGCCGCGCAGGCGGGAGCTGCTGGCGCTGATTACGGAGGAATTTACCGTCTGTCCGGTGGATGCGGACGAGACGCTGCGCCCGGGCGCGCCGCTCGACGCGGAGGTCGTGCGCCTGTCCCGCCTCAAGGCGGAGGCGGCGCAGCGCCTGCATCCGGACGCGGTGTGCATCGGGTCGGATACGATGGTGACCATTGACGGCCTGCCGCTCGGCAAGCCGGCGGACGCGCGGCAGGCGGCCGATATGCTGCGCCGCCTGCGCGGGCGCACGCACGAGGTGCTGACCGGCCTTGCAGTGCTGCCGCCGGACGGCACGGCGCGCACGCTCTGCACCCGCACGCGCGTCACTTTCCGCGATTTTGCGGAGGACGAGCTGGCTGCCTACCTCGCCACGGGCGAGCCGCTGGACAAGGCGGGCGCCTACGGTATCCAGGGCCGCGGCGCGCTGCTGGTGGCGGGGATCGAGGGCGATTATTACAGCGTTATGGGGCTGCCGGTCGCGCCGCTTTACGAGGTGCTGCGCGGCTTGGGCGCGCTCCGCGCCGGATAGGGACGCGCGTCCGGAAAAGCGGGCGCGCAAACAGGGTTTGCGCAGTTGGGGGCTTTGTCCGCGCGGTACGCGGCACGGCCCTTTCGTTTGGAACAGGGGTTCCGGACGGGAGATATCAGAAAGGAAGTTTGATTTTTGCGAAGAAGAAACAGACTGGGCTCGCGTTTTTTCATCGGCATCGCCGTGGTGATCGTGCTGTGCATCCTTTCCGCACTGTACAGCGGCGTGACCGGAAATCCGTCGCCCGTGACGACCGCGGTGGGGATCGTCGCCACACCGATCCAGAAGCTTGCGACCGGTGTGAGCGGCTTTTTCGGCAAAGGGCTGAGCTATTTTACCGAATTCGACGCGCTCAAGGCGGAGAATGAGGAGCTGCACCGCCAGATCCGTGAGATGGAGCAGACCGTGCGCGACGCGCAGCTTGCAATAGAGGAAAACAACCGCCTGCGCGCGCAGGCGGGCCAGCCCGAACGCGCGCGCGAGCTGACCACGCTCAACGCGGAGGTCATCGCCCGCAACCCGGGCGACTGGGCGACCGTGCTGACGCTTGACAAGGGCTCGTCGCACGGGGTAGAGGTCAATGACGCGGTCATCACCGAGGATGGGCTGGTCGGCTATGTCAGCGCGGTCGCGCCCAACTACAGCACGATCACGACCGTCGTCGATATCGAGATGCAGTGCGGCGCGCTGATTACCCGCACGCGCGACAGTGCGATCGCGGAAGGAAGCTATGACCTGATGGCGGAGGGCAGCCTGCGCCTGTCCTACCTGACAGAGGACGCCAGCATCGTGATCGGCGATACGGTGGAGACCTCGGGCGCGGGCGGCGTGTTCCCCAAGGGCGTGATGATCGGCACGGTCGAGAGCGTCCTGCCGGAGGAGAACGGCATCTCGTATTACGCGGTCCTCAAGCCGTTCGTCGATGTGGAAACGGTGACGAACGTGTCTGTCGTGACCGCCTTTACGGATACTACGGAGTGAGCCTATGCAGAGAGAACAGTTATCCATCCCGAAGATGATCCTGTACATTTTGTTCGCGCTGGTGTTTTATGCGCTGCAGTCCAGCCTGTTCGGAGCGTGGTCGATCCGAGGCTACCACCTCGATCTGCTGCCCGCGTTCGTCGCGGCTGCCGCGCTGTTGGACGGGCCGGTGGAGGGCGTCATCATGGGCGTTGTGGTCGGGTTGCTGTACGACCTGGGCTTTACCGGCATCGACGGGCTGTACCCCATCTTTTTCATGCTGTTCGGCATGGTTGCGGGCGCGATGAGCCGGCTGACGCTCAGCCGGAACTATGTGTCCATGCTGATGCTCAACGCGGTCGAGATGGTCGTGATCGACCTGCTGCGGTATTTCTGCTACCTTCTGCCGCAGAAGGGCGCGCCGTTCGGGCTTGTGCTGCAGCAGACAGTCGGCGGCACGCTGCTCGCCAGCCTGCTGTGCTTTGCGGTATACGCCCCGATGGCCAAGATAAGCCGGAAATTCTCCGCGCGCTGACCCCTGCCAGAAAAGAGGAATCCCATGGTGAACAAAAATCAACTGCTGCGCCGGCTGGCGGCGCTGGCCTGTCTGCTGCTGCTCTGTGCAGGGCTGGCCGGCGGGCAGCTTGTGCAGCTGCAGCTTGTAAACGGCGAGGATTACATCCGCCAGTCGGCGTACTGGCTGACGACCACCTCGACGGTTTCCGCCGCGCGCGGCGAGATACTCGACCGGTACGGCCGGCCGATGGTGACGAATAAAACCGAGTTTTCGCTGGTGCTGGTCTATTCGGCCTGGCAGCAGGAGGGGCAGGCGGCGCGCCTGCTCGATCTGGCGGCGCGGGTCAAGGCGGACGCGGCGGCCGCCGCGGCAAACACGGCGCAGAACGGGGACGGGAGCGATACAGACACGGAGGACGGCGCCGCCGCTGCGGCAGAGAGCACGGCTGAGCTGAACGATATCCTGCCCATCAGCGATACCGCCCCGTACACCTATACCACGGATGCGGCGACCAGCGATGGCGCCAAGCTTTCCAAATATATCAAGGACAGCGCGGACACGCTCGGCTTGACCGCGGTCCAGCAGGCGATCGCGGACGCAAAGGCGCGTCAGGAGCAGAGCCCGCGCACGGATGCGGAGACCGGCGAGGTGATCGACGAGGTGAACGCGCTGGATGCGACTACGCTGGTTTCCGCCGCGGACTTCCTCAGCGCGATGCGGGACTATCTGGACCGCAACTGGGGGCTTCCGGAAACGATGACGGACGCGGATACCCGCACGCTGGTCGGCCTGTATTATACCATGCGGCAGAACGGCTTTGACAACCGCACGAATTTCACATTTGCAACCGGCATATCGATCGACCTGATCGCGTATATCAAGGAGCACCATCAGGATTATGCCGGCGTTGAGGTGGAAAGCCAGGCCGTGCGGCAGTATGATACGGAATACGCCGCGCACCTGCTCGGCCGCGCGGACATCATGTATCGGGAGGAATGGAGCGGCGATGCATACGGCGGTCCGTATCAGGGCAAGGCCGGCTATAAGATGAGCGATATCACCGGAAAAACCGGCCTGGAACTGGCGTTCGAGCCGTACCTGCACGGCACGGCAGGCTCCAGCACGGTGCAGACCGATCTGGGCGGCCAGGCGGTCAACGAGCAGGCAAGCTCCTATGCCGCGCCGCAGCCGGGCGATAGCGTGATTACGACGATTGACCTTGACCTGCAGGCCACGGCCGAGGAGTCTCTTGCGGAAAACCTTGCACAGTATGGGCGGGGCGGGGCGGCGGTCGCGATCGACCCCAATTCGGGCCAGGTGCTTGCGATGGCCTCCTATCCGACCTACAGCCTGGAAAACTATGTGGAGGAGGCGGAGGAGCGAAACGAGGACGCCCGCTCGCCGGAATTCAACCGCGCGACCACGGGCGTATACGAGCCCGGCTCCACCTTTAAGGTGCTCAGCGCGATCGCGGCGCTGGAAGAGGGCATCATTGACGCGAACACCACGATCACCTGCACGGGCGAGTTCGAATACGGCGGGCAGACGTTCCACTGCAACAACCATTCCCAGCCCATGACGCTCGACGTGACGCAGGCGATCAAATATTCCTGCAACACCTTCTTCTATACCGTGGGACGGGAGCTGACCGGCAAGCGGCTCGAACAGTGGGACGCCAAGTTCGGCCTGGGCATGCTGACCGGAATCGAGGTGGACGAGGCGGCGGGCCGCGCGGCCGGACCGACCTACCGTGAGCAGATGGTCGCGGCCGACCCGACGCTGCAGGACTGGCTCGGCGGCGACGACGTGCAGGCCGCGATCGGCCAGTCGGACAACGGCTTCACGCCGCTGCAGCTTGCCAATTATATCGCGGCCGTGGTCAACGGCGGCACGCTGTACCGGCCCACCCTGGTCAAAAGCGTCAAGAGCTACGATTACTCCGAGGTGGTCGAGAGCGAAACTGCGGAAGTCAAAAATACAATCGAGATGTCCGATACAACGGTTGATTTGGTCATGACCGGCATGAGCGAGGTAACCGACGAGGGCGGCACCGCGGGCAGCGTGTTTGCGGACTACCCGATCAAGGTCGGCGGCAAGACCGGCACGGCCGAGGCCATTGAAAACGGGATAAAATTCGACAACGGCCTGTTTATCGCCTTCGCCCCGTTCGACGATCCCGAAATCGTGATCTGCGTCGTGGGTGAGGGCGCGGAGCACGGCTCCTCGGTAACGCCGATCGTGCGCGATATGCTGGATACCTACTTCCAGACGGGCGATGCGGACACGGTGAAATCCGTGCAGCAGGAAAATGTGATCGTAGCTTGATAAAATCCTGTATAAAAAAGCGGAAGCGTGACAAAAAATTTGCATAAGCGCTTGTAAATCCGACACTTGTGGTTTATAATGTCAATATAGTTTTATCATTTCGGAGGCGGTAGATTGAAGGTCATTCTGGTTGCGTCCGGCAAGGGCGGCACGGGAAAAACCTCCTTTACGGCAGGTGTGGGCGCGGCGCTGTCGCAGCGCGGCCACCGCGTGCTCCTGATCGACGGCGACTGCGGCCTCCGCAATCTGGATATCGTGCTTGGCATGTCAGACAGGGTGGTGTATTCCTTTGCCGATGTGGCGGGCGGCGCGGTGCCGCTGGAAACCGCGATGGCGCGGCATCCGGACTATGAAGCGCTATACTTACTGACCGCGCCCGTGGCGCTGCCCGCGCTCAGTGAGCGCGGCATGGAGCAGCTCGCCGTGCAGGCGGAGGAGGCGGGGATCGAGTACCTCCTCATCGACGGGCCGGCGGGACTGCCCGCCGAGCTGTCGTGGCTGGCGCACATCTCTACGCAGGCGGTCGTCGTAACCTCGACCGACCGCGCCTGCATCCGCGGCGCGGAGCGGTGCGCGCGCAAGCTGGAGGAAGAATACTGCATCGCGCGGATCCGGATGGTCCTTAACCGCATCCGTCCGCAGTTGATCTGTCGCGGCAAGGCGGGCAACATCGACGACGCGATGGACGAAGCGGGCTTACCGCTGCTGGGGGTCGTTCCGGAGGACGAGGACCTGATCGCCTGCGGCAATAGTGGAAAAAGCATTTTTGCGGTCAAGCACACCGGCGCGGCGCGCGCCTTCCAAAACATCGCGCGGCGGCTGGACGGAGAACGCGTTCCACTGATAAAAATTTGAACCGAGTGGAAGAGTGGCTTAGGAAGGAAAGGGGATGTCCTTGAAATGAATATTGCACTAATCGCGCACGACCGCAAAAAGGAATTGATGGTACAGTTCTGCATGGCGTATTGCGGCATCCTGGCAAAGCATAATATCTGCGCAACCGGCACGACGGGAAAATTCGTCGAAGAAGCGACCGGACTGAAAATAGACAAGTGCCTTGCGGGCATGCAGGGCGGCGAGGAACAGATTTCCGCGCGCGTCGCTTACAATGAGATCGACCTTGTCCTGTTCTTCCGCGATCCGATGTCCAATTCGCAGTACGAGCCGGACCTCCATGCGATCGCGCGGCTGTGCGATATGCATAATATCCCGATCGCGACCAATTCGGCAACGGCTGAAATGCTCATCCTCGGCCTGGACCGCGGCGATCTGGACTGGCGCAATATTGTAAACCCGAAAAACAGTTCGAGAAAATAACAATAGGACACAACTGCACCGGATGGGCCTGCGCCCGTTCGGTGCATCCGTCTGTCTTGAGGAGAATCAAAACGCTATGGAAAAAGTGAAACCGAGAACCCTGTCCGGCTTTATGGAGCTGCTGCCCGCGCCGCAGGTGCAGATGGAGCGCATCATGCAGGTGCTGCGCGAAACCTATGCGCTGTATGGCTTTTACCCGCTGGACACCCCGCTGATCGAGTCCTCCGAGGTGCTGCTCGCCAAGGGCGGCGGCGAAACCGAAAAGCAGATCTACCGCTTCACCAAGGGCGACAGCGACCTGTCCCTGCGCTTCGACCTGACCGTGCCGCTGGCGAAATACGTCGCCCAGCATTACGGCGAGCTGACGTTCCCGTTCCGCCGCTTCCAGATCGGCAAGGTTTACCGCGGCGAGCGCGCGCAGCGCGGCCGCTTCCGCGAGTTCTATCAGGCGGATATCGACGTGATCGGCGACGGCAAGCTGGATATCATCAACGAGGCCGAGGTGCCGAGCATCATTTACAAGACCTTTACCGCGCTGGGACTCGAGCGCTTCAAAATCCGCATCAACAACCGCAAGGTATTGAACGGCTTTTTCGCCATCCTCGGCCTGACCGACAAGGCGGGCGACGTGATGCGCACGATCGACAAGCTGGAAAAGATCGGCGCGGAAAAGGTGAAGGCCATCCTGGTGGACGACTTCGGCGTGGCCGCCGGAACCGCGGACGAGCTGCTGGCGTTCATCGCCACCCCGGGCGGCACGGCGGGCATCCTCGCGGCGCTCGAGGGCTATCAGGGCAGGAATGAAGTGTTCGACCAGGGCGCGGACGAGCTGAAAACCGTCGCGCGGTACATGCAGGCTTTCGGCGTGCCGGACGACCACTTTGAGATCGACCTGACCATTGCGCGCGGGCTGGACTACTACACCGGCACGGTGTACGAAACCGCGATGCTCGACCATCCGGAGATCGGCTCGATCTGCTCGGGCGGCCGGTACGACAACCTCGCGGAATACTACACGGATAAGCAGCTGCCCGGCGTGGGCATCTCGATCGGCCTGACGCGGCTGTTCTATGTGCTGGGCGAGCAGGGCTACCTGAACGACAGCATGAACCGCGCGCCGGCGGACGTGCTTATCCTGCCCATGACCGACGACATGGGCGCGGCGATCGCGCTGGCGACGTCCTTGCGCGGCGCGGGTATCCGCACCCAGCTTTACAGCGAACAGAAAAAGTTCAAGCACAAGATCGGCTACGCGGACAAGCTCGGCATCCCGTACGTCATCTTCCTCGGCGAGGACGAGATCAGGGAGGGCGTTGTCGCGGTCAAGGATATGGAGACCGGCGAGCAGGTCAAGGTTTCGCTGGAGGAGGCGGTCGGCCGCATTCAGGCGGGACTGGCCGCGAAAAACCAGGGCAAAGTCATTTGTGACAGGGTATAAATCATGCGGCCGGCCTATACGCTGATCGCCTGCATCACGGGGATGGCGCTTGCCTTTGTGGAAGGTCAATGGGTCGTGTTCGTGCCGCTGCTGCTGGTGGGCTTGGGACAGGCGGTGTCGCTGGTGCGGCAGGTCCGTGCGCAGGACGAGCGGGAGGAACAGGAGGACGACCGGTAAGTCCGGCCCTCCTGTGAGCGCCGTGCTTACGCAATTTAACCGGATTTTCCTGTTTTGCATGTGCGGCCAGCGCTGCGTTGTAAAAAAGAGAACAAATAACAGAGTTGAGGATGATAAACATGAATGAAACTTCGATTCACGGCATGAAGCGCACGCACATGTGCGGCGAGCTGCGTCTGTCCGACGCGGGGCGGGAAGTAACGGTTAACGGCTGGGTCGACCGCGTGCGCGACAACGGCGGCGTGCTGTTCCTGCTCGTGCGCGACCGCGCGGGCATCGTGCAGTGTACGTTCGACAAGTCGGTCAACGCCGGCCTGTTTGATATCGCTTTTACCTGCCGCACCGAGTTCGTGGTAGCCGTGCGCGGCAAGCTGGTTGCGCGCGACGAAGCGGCGATCAACAGGAAGATGCCGACCGGTGAGGTCGAGATCGTCGCGGAGGAGCTCCGCATCCTGTCCCGCGCGGAAACCACCCCGTTCGAGATCGACGACAGCAAGGAGGTCGGCGATCAGGTGCGGCTCAAGTACCGCTACCTCGATCTGCGCCGCCCCTCCATGCAGCGCAATATGATGCTGCGCCATCGCGTTACCCAGGTGGCCCGCAACTACTTTGACGAGCAGGGCTTTATCGAGATTGAGACACCCATGCTCACCAAGTCCACGCCCGAGGGCGCGCGCGACTACCTTGTGCCTTCCCGCGTGCATCCGGGCAAGTTCTACGCCCTGCCGCAGTCCCCGCAGCAGTACAAGCAGCTTTTGATGCTCGCGGGCATGGACCGCTATATCCAGATCACCCGCTGCTTCCGCGACGAGGACCTGCGCGCCGACCGCCAGCCCGAGTTCACCCAGATCGACCTCGAGATGAGCTTTGTCGAGCAGGACGACGTGATCGCGGTCAACGAGGGCTTCCTCCAGCGCGTTTTCAAGGAAGTGCTGGACGTGGACATCCAGCTCCCGCTGCCGCGCCTGACCTGGCGCGAGGCGATGGACCGCTTCGGCTCGGACAAGCCGGACACCCGCTTCGGCTTTGAGATCCGCGATATTTCGGATATCGCCGCGAATTGCGGCTTCGGCGTGTTCAAGGGCGCGGTCGAGGCCGGCGGCACGGTTCGTCTCATCAACATCAACGGCTACGCGGATAAGTTCCCGCGCAAGGAGATCGACAAGCTGGCCGACTTCGTCAAGACCTACCGCGCCAAGGGTCTGGCGTGGATGAAGGTCGCGGCGGACGGCTCGATGACCTCCTCCTTTGCCAAGTTCCTCACCGAAGAGGAGATCGCGGCCATCCGTGAGCGCGCGGACATGCACGAAAACGACGTGCTGTTCGTTGTCGCGGACGCTTCCGAGGAAACCGCGCTGGTTTCGCTCGGCGCGCTGCGCTGCGAGCTGGCGAAGCGCCTCGGCCTTGCCAAAAAGGACGATTACAAGCTGCTGTGGGTCACCGAGTTCCCGCAGTTCGAGTACAGCGAGGAGGAGGATCGCCTGGTCGCCAAGCACCACCCGTTCACCGCGCCGATGGACGAGGATATCCCGCTGCTGGACACCGATCCGGCTAAGGTGCGCGCCAAGGCGTACGATATCATCCTCAACGGCTGTGAGCTGGGCGGCGGCTCGATCCGTATCCACGATCCCGCGCTGCAGACCAAAATGTTCGAGGCGCTCGGCTTCACCGAGGAGCGCGCGAAAGAGCAGTTCGGCCATCTGATCACGGCGTTCTCCTACGGCGCGCCCCCGCACGGCGGCCTGGCCTACGGCCTGGACCGCCTGTGCATGCTGCTCGCGGGGCTGGATTCCATCCGCGATGTGATCGCCTTCCCCAAGGTGCAGAACGCGTCCGACCTGATGATGTCCTGTCCGGACGTGGTGGACGCAAAGCAGCTTGACGATCTTTCCATCGCGGTCACCCGCGAGGAAAAGGACGCGGAAGCGTAACGGGCCTTGCCCGTAAAAGCCGTTGCGGCGGACGCTGCAGCGGCTTTCCTGTATCGCGGAAAAAGGAGAAAGCAAACGTGTGTCCCGAATGTAAAAAACGAGAAAAGATTGGGAAAATAATCGGTTATATCGTGGATATCGCCCTGGCGGCGGCGGTATTTTATGCCGCAGTGTATCTGCTGCGCAAGGGCTCGATCCATTACCGGCCGGAGAGCCAGTGGCCGCTCGGCATCCTGACCGGCCTGCCGCTTGTGCTGCGGCCCCGAAAAAGAGCGACCGCGCCCGAGCTGCTGATACACGATGTACTGGTGCTGCTCTCCGCATCGTCGTTCGCCCTGCTGCTGACCGAGTATGTGGTCAAGGGCGGCATCCTGATCGGCAACGTGCAGATCTGGCAGGGCTATGTCTACCATGCGGCGATTTTCGGCATCGTCTATTGGATTGTCTGCAATATACGGCTCACGGCGTGCATCGGCATGGGCATCACGATGGTATATGCGTTGATCGACCATTATGTGACCGTGTTCCGCGGCACGCCGGTGCTGCTGAGCGATTTGTTCGCTGTCGGCACGGCCAAAAATGTAGCGGCGAGCTACTCGGTGCCGGTCGAGCTTTCGGTCCTGCAGACCGTGGCGATCGCGGTGCTGTTCTGCGCCGCGGTTTGGCGGGTGCGGCGTCCGGCGTCCGCGCCGCGGCGCTGGCAGTTCGCGGCCTGCTCCCTGCTGATGGGGTGCTGGCTCTATGGGCTGGGTCTTGCCGGAAGCAGCTTCGGCTTCTGGCAGGGCAATCTGGAATACAGCGAGTGGTATTACTTCTGCCGCACGGCGGAGAACGCGGTTGTGAAAAAGCCCGCGGGCTACTCGGGGGCGGTGCTGGAACAGGCGGCGCAGGCGTATGCCGGCCGGTCCGGAACGGTGCAGCCCAATATTATCATGATAATGAACGAATCCTTTGCCGACCTCAAAAGCATCGGCGATTTTGAGACGAATGAGGATTATATGCCCTTTATTCACTCCCTGGCGGAAGCGGAGAATACGATCAGCGGCGATCTGCTGGTATCCACGTTCGGCGGCGGCACGGCAACGACCGAGTTCGAGGTGCTGACGGGGGATACCATGGCCTTCCTGCCGTTCGGCTGCTCGCCCTATCAAATGTATGTCAAGAGTGAAACGCCGGGGCTGGTATCCGGCCTGGAGGCGCAGGGCTACCAGACGGTTTCCATCCATCCCTATCTGGCGACCTCCTGGAACCGCCAGCAGGTCTATGAGCGCCTGGGTTTTGACCGCCAGTTGTACGAAACGGATTTTTCGGACGATGCCGCACGGCTGCGCGGTTATATCAGCGACAGCGCAGATTACCGGAAGATCATTGAGCTGTACGAGGCAAAGCCGGCGGGCGAGCCGCTGTTTGTGTTCAACGTCACGATGCAGAACCACGGGGGCTATGAGCCGTCTGACGATCCGGCGTTTGAGGAACGTATCCGTCTCACCGGCGCATATGAGGGGAAATACCCGCAGGTGGACCAATACCTGTCGCTGGTGCGGTACAGCGATGAAGCGGTCGAGCAGCTGGTCGCGTATTTTTCCCAGGTGGACGAGCCGACGGCCATCGTCTTTTTTGGGGACCACCAGCCGAATGTGACCAGCACCTTTTACGACGACCTGTTCGGTAATACGGAGGCAGCGCGCACCCGAGAGGAAAAGCAGGCCAAGCTGACCACGCCGTTCTTCATCTGGGCGAACTATGATATCGAGGAACAGGCAGGGGTGCAGATCAGCGCGAACTATCTGTCCGCCTATGCGCTGGACGCGCTGGGCTGCGCGGTGTCGGGCTATGACCAGCTGCGTCTCGCGGCGCGGGAGCAGGTGCCGTGCATCAACAGCTACGGCTATTACCTGGCGGGCGGCGCGTGGCGCGATTCCTCGGGCGCGGCGGCGGAGCCGGCCCTGTCGCTTTACCAAAACGCGCAATACGCGCAGCTATTTGACCCGAAAAGACGGATCGACGCCTGGTACGAGCCGCTGGCGTAGTTTTTTGGGTGACAAGCCGCTGAGGGGCTTCCCGCCCACACAGCTTTATGGTATAATAGCCGCAAAGCGACTATTATATATTTATTTCACATGATTATGCCACAGCGGCCCTTAGAGGCCGCTGTGGCATAATGGGATCACGACAGGAGGGGATTGACCATGAAAGAACTCTATAAAGGACTTGCCCATGTGGCGGTCAATACGGCGGACATGGAGGAAAGCATCGCGTTTTACGAAAAGATCGGCGGCACGGTCACCGCGCGTTCGAGCGTGGGTGAAAAGCTGTTGGCGCTGGTCGAATTCGGCGGTCTGGTGCTGGAGCTGATCCAGCCGCCGGCGGGCGAGCTGGTACCGTCGGGTGTCGGCAGCATCCCGCATTTCGCCGTGTATGTGGACGATCTGGACAAGGTGGCGGCGGCGGTCAAGGCCGCGGGCGTGTTTTCGTTCACCACGCCGGAAAAGCGTGTGCTGCCCGATACCTTCGGCGGCCTGCAGAACTGGTTTTTCACCGGACCGTCCGGCGAACAGATAGAATTGCTGCAAATGCTGTAAAGAGAAAAAAGTCATGGCGATTTTTCGCCATGACTTTTTTTACACGCTGATGGGGTATTTGCCGGTGAAGCAGCCGTCGCAGAAGCCGCAGGCGGCTTCCGGCGCGATCTGGTGCAGCGCGTCCAGGCTGAGAAAGCCCAGGCTGTCCGCGCCGATCAGCGCGCGGATTTCCTCCACCGAGTACCGGCAGGCGATCAGGTTGTCCTTGTCCGGAATGTCCGTGCCGAAATAGCAGGGGGAGACAAACGGCGGAGCCGAGGAGCGCATATGCACTTCAGCCGCGCCCGCCTCTCGCAGCAGGGATACAATCTGCCGCGAGGTCGTGCCGCGTACGATCGAGTCGTCGATCATGACCACGCGCCTGCCCTGCACGCAGCTCCGCAGCGCGCCGAGCTTGATGCGCACCGCCTGCTCGCGGCTTTGCTGGCCGGGGGTGATAAACGTGCGGCCCACATAGCGGTTTTTGACCAGGCCCGTGCCGTAAGGGATGCCGGATTCCTCGGCGTAGCCCATCGCGGCGTCCAGACCGGAATCCGGCACGCCGATCACAACGTCGGCCGCGACCGGATATTCCCGCGCGAGGAACCTGCCGGCGTTGCGGCGCGCCTCGTGGACGGACTGCCCGCAGATCACCGAGTCCGGACGGGCAAAATAGATATATTCGAAAATGCACATGTGGCTGGATGCGTTTTCACAGTTTTCGCGGATGGAGCGCACCCCGCCGTTTTCCACAACCACGATCTCGCCCGGGTCGAGCTCTCGCTCAAACGCCGCGCCCACCGCGCTCAGCGCGCAGGTTTCCGAGGCGAAAACCACAGCGTCCCCGCGCCGCCCCATGCAGAGCGGGCGGAAGCCCCAGGGATCGCGCGCGGCGATCAGCTTCTGCGGCGACATGACGATCAGGGAATACGCGCCGCGCAGGTCGCGGAGCGCCTGGCAGACCGCTTCCTCGACCGAGCGGCAGCGCAGCCGCTCCTGCGCGATGGCGTAGGCGATCAGCTCGGAATCCGTGGTGGTCTGGAAGATGGCGCCGCGGTATTCAAAGGCAGTGCGCAGCTCGGCCGTACCCGCGAGGTTGCCGTTATGCGCCACCGCAAGCGTTCCTTTCACATATTTGATGGTCAGCGGCTGCGCGTTTTCGCGGCGCGTGCCGCCAGTGGTGGAATAGCGGACATGGCCGACCGCCATGGTGCCGCCGAGCCGGTCGAGCGCATCCGCGCTGAATACCTCGCCGACCAGGCCGACGTCCTTATGGAAGGAAAGCTCGCGGTCGTTCATCGTCGCGATGCCGCAGGCCTCCTGGCCGCGGTGCTGCAGGGCGTACAGGCCATAGTACGTCGTGCGGGCGCAGTCGCCGTGCGGGTCGTAGACGCCGAACACGCCGCATTCTTCATGGATTGACACGAAAAAACTCCTCCGATTCGCTTGAGATAGCCAGCGCGGGCGCAAAAACCGCTTAAAACTGGTCCAGACCGAGGATCTCCTCCGCGACCTGCCGCTTGCTTTTGCGGCCGTTCATGGCCTGTTGCTCGATATAGGCATGCGCCTCCGGCTCGGTCATGCCGCGCAGCTCGATCAGAATACATTTTGCGCGGTCTACCAGGCGGATATCCTGGATGCGGCTTTGCAGGCGCTGGTTTTCTTTCTGCAGCCCGTCCAGACGCGCATGCACGGCGCGGACCATGCGCAGCGCCTGAAAAAACAGAGGCCGGCTGAGCGGCTTGGGCAGGACGAACACGCCGTCCGTCTCCACCAGCTCGGAAACGGCGTCCGACTGCTCGGCTTTGACAAGCAGAAGCACGCCGGCGGCTGTTTCGTGCGCGGCAGCCTGCGCCAGCTCGTGGCCGAACTCGTCGGGCAGGGGCGTATTGATAAGAACGATGTCGAATATCCCGTCCAGCAGGGCGCGCCTTGCCTCCGCGCCGGAGGCGGCGGGAACGGTCTGCGCCTGCATGCCGCAGAAGGACAGGAACTGCGCGAGCGTGGCCTGGGACTTCTGCGTGGAGGATATGAGCAGGATGCGCTCCAAGGCGGGCCTCCCCCTTTCCGTCAAATTGCGCGGGCGGCAAGCGCCCTGCGGTCAATAGCGCGCAAAATACAGCTCATGCTCGGCGGCGGGGCGGTTGCGGGCGGCGGCGATGCGGTCGTGCTCAGCCTGCTTCGCGCTGAAAAAGCCCTCCAGCGTGCGCGCCGCCAGATGCGCGCCGATAAAGCGGCTCTGCTGTGCCAGCCGGATCGCCTCGCACAGCGAAGCGGGTACCGCGTCGTAGCGGGACACGACCTCGGCTGGTGCGGTGAACAGGTTGACGTCGCAGGCGGGACCCAGCGGCAGCTTTTGCTCGATCCCGTCCAGACCGGCGTGGATGAGCAGGGCAAACACGATATACGGGTTGATGCAGCCGTCGAGCGCGCGGATCTTCATCCGGTTGGGGGTGTCGCCGTGCGCCAGCGGGATGCTGATGAGCGGGCAGCGGTTCTGGTGCGACCAGGTGATATACTTGGGCGCTTCAAACTCGCCCAGACGGGCGTAGGAATTGGTCAGCGGGTTGCCGAAAACGGTCAACTCCGCGCTGCGGCGCAGGATGCCCGCCACAAAGCTGCGCCCCTCGTCCGCCTGATCGAACCGCGGGTGGAACAGGTTGCGGCCATCCTTGCAGACCGTTATGCTCAGGTGCAGGCCGTTGCCCGGCGCGTCGGGCAGCGGCTTGGGCAGGAAGGAGGCGAACAGGCCGCTGGACGCGGCCATGGATTTGACCACCCATTTGAAGGTGACGAAATTGTCCGCCGCTTCGAGCGCGTCCGCGTAGCGGAAGTCGATTTCGTGCTGGCCCGGCCCCTGCTCATGGTGCGAGGACTCGGGCTGGATGCCCATTTCCTCGAGCGTCAGGCAGATCTGGCGGCGCACGTTTTCGCCCTTGTCGAGCGGCGCGACGTCAAAATATTCCCCGTGGTCATGCGGGAGCGAGGTCGGGGCGCCGGTCTCGTCCAGCTCGAACAGGTAAAACTCGCTCGCGGTACCCATGGTGATCGAGTAGCCCGCGCGCCGCGCGCGCTGGCAGGCGGCGCGCAGGATATTCCGCCCGTCCCCCTCGAACGGCCGCCCGTCCGGATACTTGATATCGCAGTAGAAACGCACGACGCGGCCCTGCGACGGGCGCCACGGCAGGATGGACAGGGTGGACGGGTCGGGGAAGAGCAGCAGGTCGCTGTCCTCCACGTTGAGGAAGCCGCGCAGCGCGGAGGCGTTGAAGTGGATGCCGTGCGCAAAGGCGCGCGGCAGCTCGGACGGCATGATAGCGATATTTTTCTGGTTGCCGAAAATATCGCAAAAGGCGAGCCGGATGAATTTGACATCATTTTCTGCTATAAATTGTACGACTTCGCTGACGGTGGTATCCATAAAGCCGCGCTCCTCTCTGAAAATCACAATATCCCGCGTCGGTCGTTCAGCTTTCATATGTGTAAAGCTGATGGTAGCCCGCTTCCGGATTGGGCGAAAGCACATAATATTTCTGAGCCTTGAGCGCGGCGGCGTCGCCGCCGAACAGCCGGCAGAAATCATCGATATAAGGGGCGAAGGACGCAGCCTCCTGCGGAGAAGCCTCGCTGACCAGCACCTGCCGGGGCAGGCCTGCGGGCGCCTGATCACATCTTAGCACAATTTTGCCGCCGTGCATACCGGTGCCGCAGAAATTTCCCGCCGGATACGCGCCGTCCTGCCCGATGCCGAGCACCAGGATGAGGCCGCCCGCCTGGTATTCGCCCAAAAACGAGCCGGCCCGACCGCCGATGACGACCACCGGAAAGTGGTCCTGGTAGGCCTTCATATGAATGCCGCCGCGGTAGCCGCAGTCGCCCTGAATGAAGATGCGCCCGCCGCGCATGCCGTAACCGCAGGCGTCGCCCGCGCTGCCATGGATGATGATGTCGCCGTCGTTCATGGTGTCGCCAACCGCCTCCTGCGCGTTGCCGAACACCTCGATGGTCGAGCCGTTGAGGTACTGGCCCAGGCCGTTGCCCGGCGTGCCGTGAATGGTCAGGGCCTTGCCGGACGAGCCGCAGCCCAGGTAGCGCTGCCCGACCGCGTTTTCGATGGTGATTTCGGTATCGTCAATCTGACGGAGCTGCTCGTTGAGCTGCTTATAATAGGTGAGGTTTGCCTGTACTGTGGTCATCCGTGTGCGCCTCCTAACTTTTTCGCGCGCTCGGCGCGGGAGAATGCCATCAGCTGCGGCTTCTCGCGGATTAAATCAAAGTCAATGGTGTCCAGCGGGGTCTGCTCGCGGATGAGCGAGGTGTAGATGCCCGCGCGGTCCACATCCCCGATGAGGATGAACCCGACCAGGCGGTTGTCGCGTGTGACGAGCAGCTTGTAGTGCTCCTCATCCTGCTCCAGGTAGGTCTCGCCGTCGTACGAGCCTGCGGTTATCATATGCAGCCCGAGGAAACCCGATGCATTCATCGGGATGGCCTTGTCAAAGCAGGCGCTGCCGCCCGCCATGGTCTTGCCCGCGGTCTCGCCCTGCATATAGGCGTTGGGCAGGATGGCGAGGATGCGGTCGGTTTCGGCCGCGATATCGTGCGAGACCGTGCAGTCGCCCGCGGCGTAGATGTCGGGCACGGTCGTGGCCGAATGCTCGTCAATTAAGATGCCGCGCTCGACCGCGCAGCCCGCTTCGGCGGCCAGCTCGGTGTTCGGCCGCACGCCGACCGCGACCACCAGCACGTCAAAGTCAACCGTCCCGCCGCTCTTGAGGTGGGCCGACTGCGGCTCAAACCGCGCGACCGAGTCGCCCAGCAGGAAGCGCACGCCCTTGCCCTCCAGGTGCTTCTGGATGATGGCGGCCGGCGCTTCGGTGAGCACGTTGGGCAGGATGCGCGGGGCCAGGTCGATGACGGTCAGCTCGGATACGCGCTGCTGGATGCCCTCGGCGCATTTCAGGCCGATGAGACCCGCGCCGACGATGAGCACGCGCTTGTCGTTCCCTGCGCCCAGCATGGCGTCCAGCCGCTTGGCATCGTCCAGCGTCATAAAGCTGGTCTTGTTTTCCACCGTGTCCAGCCCCTCCATGGGCGGCACAAACGGCCGCGAGCCGGTACAGATGCACAGCTTGTCATAGGGGACGGCCGCGCCGTCCTCGAGCACGACCGTTTTCGCGGCCGCGTCCACCTTGGCCGCGCGGCGGCCGAGCAGGGTGGTCACGCCGTTTTTCTCGTAAAAGTCCGCGGGACGGTACCGCAGCATTTTCTCCTCCGTGGTCTTGCCGAGCAGCAGGTAGGAGATAAGCGGCCGGCCGTATACCGGATACGGCTCGTCCGAAATGACCGTGATGGGGCCGGTTTGGTCGACCGCGCGGATGCCCTCGATCGTGCCGACCGCGGCGGTGCCGTTACCGATGATGACATAATTCATAGCGTTCACCTCTCCTCGTATACGATGGCCTTGTTCGGGCAGCCCTGCACGCACATCGGCTGGCCGAACGCATTCTTGGCGCACAGCTCGCATTTTTGGATCGCGCCCTCATTCGAGGTGGACAGCGCGCCATAGGGGCAGGACAGGATGCAGGTGTAGCAGCCGACGCACTTGTCCGAATCGATCTGCACGGCCCCGTCCACGATAGTCAGCGCGCCCGAGATGCAGCCCTTGACGCACAAAGGGTCGGTGCAGTGGCGGCAGCTCACCGCAAAGGAGATGTTGTCGCGCTCCTCGATGCGGATGCGGGGCGCGATTTTGTGGTCCTTGAGCGCCTTGACCATCGAGGACTTGCCCGAGTTGGCGAACGCGCAGTAATATTCGCATAAATGGCACCCCAGGCACCATTTTTCATTGACATAGACTCGTTTCATCTGATGAATCCAAACCTTTCTTATCCGGAAGTGGGCTGACGCAGCCCTTTCGCGCGTCAGCGCGCATCAAATCAAAGATCATTCGCCCGCGTGCTTGATGCCGAGGATAGCGAGCTCGCGGTCGCTCAGGCCGATGCCGCGCAGCATCAGGCGGTTGCCGCGCAGGGCCTCGATCGAGTTGATGCCCATGCCGCCCATCATTTCCTTGAGCTCATGGTCCCAGGCGGTGACCAGGTTGACCAGCCGCTGCGAGCCGATGTCCGGATTCAGGCGCTTGACCAGCTCGGGCCGCTGGGTCGCGATGCCCCAGTTGCACTTGCCGGTCTGGCAGGTGCGGCACAGATGGCAGCCGAGCGCGAGCAGCGCGCTGGTCGCGATGTAGCACGCGTCCGCGCCGAGCGCAATGGCCTTCAAAAGGTCGGCCGCGTTGCGGATGGAGCCGCCGACCACGACCGAAACCTGGTCGCGGATGCCCTCGTCGCGCAGACGCTGGTCAACCGCCGCGAGCGCCAGCTCAATGGGGATGCCGACGTTGTCGCGGATGCGGGTCGGGGCCGCGCCCGTGCCGCCGCGGTAGCCGTCGATGCAGATGATGTCCGCGCCCGAGCGCGCCACGCCCGAGGCGATGGCCGCCACGTTATGTACGGCCGCAATCTTGACCAGCACCGGCTTTTTGTACTCGGTTGCTTCCTTGAGCGAAAAGACCAGCTGGCGCAGGTCCTCGATGGAGTAGATGTCGTGGTGCGGAGCCGGGGAAATGGCGTCCGTGCCCTCGGGGATCATGCGGGTGCGGGAGATGTCCGGACCGACCTTGTGGCCGGGCAGATGGCCGCCGATGCCGGGCTTTGCGCCCTGCCCCATCTTGATTTCGATGGCCGCGCCCGCCTCCAGATAGTCCTTATGTACGCCGAAGCGGCCGGACGCGACCTGCACGATGGTGTGCGGGCCGTACTGGTAGAAGTCCTGGTGCAGGCCGCCCTCGCCGGTGTTGTAGTAGGTGCCGAGCTCGCAGGCCGCGCGGGCGAGCGACTCGTGCGCGTTGTAGGAGATCGAGCCGTAGCTCATGGCCGAGAACATGACCGGCACGCGCAGCTCGAGCTGGGGCGACAGGTTGGGTATCAGGTTGCCGTCCGCGTCGCGCTCGATTTTGCCCGGCTTTTTGCCGAGGAAGGTCCGCGTCTCCATGGGCTCGCGCAGCGGGTCGATGGAGGGGTTGGTGACCTGGGAGGCGTTGATGAGGATTTTATCCCAGTAGATGGGGTACGGCTCCGGATTGCCCATGGAGGAGAGCAGCACGCCGCCCGTGCCGGCCTGACGGTAGACCTCGGAGATGGCCTTGCCCGTCCAGTTGGCGTTTTCCTTAAAGGTATGGTCGGTCTTGACAATCTTCAGCGCGCGCGTCGGGCAGAGGGAGACGCAGCGGTGGCAGGCGACGCACTTGGACTCGTCGACCATCATCTTCTGGAATTCAGGGTCGTAGAAATGCACCTCGTTGGCGCACTGCCGCTCGCACGCGCGGCAGGCGATGCAGCGGTCGTAATTGCGCACGACCTCATACTGCGGATACAAAAAGTCGATAGCCATTATTGCTTTCCTCCATCATGCAGATTGACGATCACGGGCTCGCCGCCGCGCGGCGCCCAGATGCGGTCGAGCGTGGGCTCGATGGCGCGGATAGCGCATTCCTCGGACGCGATGTACACCGTGTCGCCCTTTTCGCCCACGACCATCGAGCGCAGCTTCAGCCGGTCGTTGAGGGCCATCAGGCCGCCCGTGTAGCCGACCAGGATGGAAAACGGTCCGGTCACCAGCAGGGAGGCAAAGGCGTTGCGCAGGTAGGTCAGGCGCTCGCGCTCGGCCGGCTCCTGCTTCTCAATGGTGGACCAGAAGGGCGCGGCGATGACGTTTGCAATCTCGCGGTAGGTCAGGCCGAGCTTGCGGCCCAGGTAGTCGACAATATAAGTAATGACCTCGGTGTCGGTCAGCAGGTCGCACGAGTAGCCGAACATCTCAATAAAACGGCGGTTGGCGTCGTACGAAGAGATTTCGCCGTTGTGGACCACGGTCGTGTCCAGCAGGGCGAAGGGGTGCGCGCCGCCCCACCAGCCGGGGGTGTTGGTCGGATAGCGGCCGTGGCAGGTCCAGGAGTAAGCCTCGTAATTCTCCAGCATATAGTATTCGCCCACGTCCTCCGGAAAGCCGCTGGCCTTGAACACGCCCATGTTTTTGCCCGAGGAGAAAATATACGCGCCCTCCAGCGTGTGATTGATGCGGATGACAAAACGGGAGGTGAATTCGCGTTCGTCCAGCTGGCTGGAGGTGAGCTTGGTGTGCAGCGGGGTGACAAAGTAGCGCCAGATCATGGGTTCGTCCGTGATGCGCGGGTGGCGGCGCGTGGGGATTTTGGACAGGTCGACGATGTCGAAATGGTGTTCGATTTCCTTTTCGCAGGCGGCCTTGGCCTCCGGTGTGTCATAAAATACATGGAACGCATAGTAGTCCGCGTACTCGGGGTAAATGCCGTAGCCCGCGAAGCCGCCGCCCAGTCCGTTCGAGCGGTCGTGCATGGGGCGGATGGAGGCGATGATGCGCTCCCCGTTTTCCCGCGTCCCGTCCTTGTGGAAGATACCGGAGATCGCGCACCCGGCCGGGATGCGGACCTGACCTTCTTTTTGCAGCATTGGTGTTTCCTCCTTATGTTGCCCGGCGCGCCGGGTTCGCTTTCCAGAAAGGGATAAAAAGAAAAGCGCCCGCCGCAAACGAGCAGAATTGCTCCTTTGCAGCGGACGCCGTTGTCCGTTCTTTTATTGTAGAACAGGCGCGCGCAAACGTCAAGCGGGTTTGAAGGAAAATGCGGATTTTTTGCACTTTGCCCAGAATGGGAGGGGATGGACGGGACTAAACCGGCAGATTGCAACAAAAACAGGCGGACGAGCAAAAAATCCGGCCGAAGGGGGTTGACAAACCGCGGCGGGGCGCGTATACTGCGCTTGTAAGCAGCAAAGGCGCTGTGGGAATGACACCCACGGCGCTTTTTTTGTTGCCATTTGACAGACGGTAAGGAGCGAATCGATATGAATACGGCGAAAAATGTGCCGGAGCTGTTCGGCAGCATGGTCTTTAACGAGACTGTGATGCGGGAGCGTCTTCCCAAGGACGTATACAAAAAGCTGAAGCAGACCATGCGCGAGGGTACGGCGATCGATGCGGAGGTCGCGCCGGTCGTGGCGACCGCGATGAAGGACTGGGCGCTCTCCAAGGGCGCAACGCATTATACGCACTGGTTCCAGCCGCTGACCGGTATCACGGCTGAAAAGCACGACTCGTTCATTTCCCCGACGGACGACGGCGGGGTCGTGATGGAGTTTTCCGGCAAGGAGCTCATCCGCGGCGAACCGGACGCGTCCTCGTTCCCCTCCGGCGGCCTGCGCGCGACCTTCGAGGCGCGTGGCTACACGGCCTGGGACCCGACCAGCTACGCCTTCGTCAAGGACGGCACCCTGTACATCCCCACCGCGTTCTGCTCCTATACGGGCGAAATCCTGGACAAAAAGACCCCGCTGCTGCGCTCGATGGACGCGCTCAGCACGCAGGCCTGCCGCGTGCTCAAACTGTTCGGCAAGGACGTCAAGCGCGTGACCACCACGGTCGGGCCGGAGCAGGAATACTTCCTGATCGACAAGGCGGACTATGCCAAGCGCAAGGACCTGATCTTCACCGGCCGCACGCTGTTCGGCGCCATGCCGCCCAAGGGACAGGAGATGGAGGATCACTACTTCGGCTCCATCCGTCCGCGCGTGGCGGCGTTCATGCAGGAACTGGACGAGGAGCTGTGGAAGCTTGGTATTTTTGCCAAGACCAAGCACAACGAGGTCGCACCCTGCCAGCATGAGATGGCGCCGGTGTTCACCACGACCAACATCGCCACCGACCACAACCAGCTCACCATGGAGGTCATGCGGCGCGTAGCGGAAAGGCACGGCTTCGTCTGCCTGCTCAACGAAAAGCCGTTCGAGGGCGTCAACGGCTCGGGCAAGCACAACAACTGGTCGATCTCGACCGACACGGGTGAGAACCTGCTCGAACCCGGCAAGGCGCCAAGCGGCAATCTGCAGTTTTTGCTTTTCCTGACCGCGGTTATCAAGGCCGTGGACGAATATCAGGACCTGCTGCGCATCTCGGTCGCCTCCGCGGGCAACGACCACCGTCTGGGCGCGAACGAGGCCCCGCCGGCGATCATCTCCATGTTTATCGGCGACGAGCTGCAGGCGATTCTGGACGCGGTCGAGGCCGGACGGGATTACACGGATATGGCCAAGACCAAGATGGATCTGGGCGTGTCCGCGCTGCCGGACATCCAGAAGGACACGACCGACCGCAACCGCACCTCGCCCTTTGCTTTCACAGGCAACAAGTTCGAGTTCCGCATGCTGGGCTCCTCGCTCAACATCGCCTGCCCGAACATCATGCTCAACACCGCGGTCGCGGAGGAGCTGCGCCAGTTCGCGGATGAGCTGGACGGCGCGGCGGACTTCCAGGCGGCGCTCACCGCGCTGCTGCGGCGCGAGATCAAGGCGCACAAGCGCATCATCTTCAACGGCAACGGCTACGACGAAAGCTGGGTCGCGGAAGCGGAAAAGCGCGGTCTGCTCAACCTCAAGTCCACGGATGCGGCGCTGCCGCACTACACGGATGAAAAGAACATCCGTCTGTTTGAGACGCACGGCGTGTACACCAAGCTGGAAATGGAGTCCCGCGAGGAGGCCGTGATCGAGGAGTATTACAAGACCCTGCACATCGAGGCGCTCACCATGCGCGACATGGCGCGCCGCGAGATCCTGCCCGCCTGCCTGTCGTTCGAACGCACGGTGGCGGACGGCGCACTGGCCAAGAAGCAGCTCGGCCTTGCGGGCGGCGCGGAAACCCGCCTGCTGACGCAGGTATCCGCCCTGAACGACGCGCTCGAGCGCGCGGTATCCACGCTGGAGGAGGCTGTGGAGGCCGCGCCGAAGGCGGACGCGGAAACGCTCGCGCATTACTACCACGATGAGGTGATCCCGTGCATGGACGCCGTGCGCAAGCCGGCCGACGCGCTGGAACGGATGGTGGGAAAGGAGTACTGGCCGTTCCCGACCTACGCGGATATCCTGTTTTATACCTGAATGACGCGGCCCGACAGCCTTGGGGCAAAGGGCGCGGCAAAGCAATTTTCGTGTGTAAAAAATTATCATACACAACGGCGTGTATTTCCGGCCTTGCGGCCGGAGATACACGCCAAATTTTTTAGGAGGGATTTTCTCATGCAAGACCTTGTAAACCTTGCCGCCTCGATGGATACTGGATGGACGCTGGTCGGCGCCGCGCTGGTGTTCTTCATGCAGGCGGGCTTCGCGATGGTGGAGACCGGCTTTACCCGGGCCAAGAACGCGGGCAACATCATCATGAAAAACCTGATGGACTTTTCACTCGGCACGCCGATCTTCTGGCTGGTCGGCTTCGGCATCATGTTCGGTTCGATGAACGGTGTGTTCGGCGGCTTTGACTTCTTGGCGGACGGCGTGGTCGGCGAGGGCTACGACTGGACGACGCTGATCTTCCAGACCGTGTTCTGTGCCACCGCCGCGACCATCGTGTCCGGCTCCATGGCCGAGCGCACCAAGTTCTCAGCCTACTGCATCTATTCCATGGTCATCTCGGCGGTGATCTACCCGATCTCCGGCCACTGGATCTGGGGCGGCGGCTGGCTCGCCGAGCTTGGCTTCCATGACTTCGCCGGCTCGACCGCGGTACACATGGTCGGCGGCGTAGCGGCGTTTGTTGGCGCGGCCATCCTCGGCCCGCGTATCGGCAAGTACACCAAGGACGGCAAGGCGCGCGCGATCCCCGGCCACTCGCTGACCCTGGGCGCGCTGGGCGTGTTCATCCTGTGGTTCTGCTGGTTCGGCTTCAACGGCGGCTCGACCGTCGCGCTGTCGAACGGCGCGGCCGAAACCGCGGCGCGCGTGTTCGTCACCACCAACATGGCGGCGGCGGTTGCGACGGTCACGGTTATGTGCGTGACCTGGGTGCGCTACAAGAAGCCGGACGTATCCATGACGCTCAACGGCTCGCTGGCCGGCCTGGTGGCCATTACGGCGGGCTGCGACACGGTAACGCCCTTCGGCGCAGCCATCATCGGCATCATCGCGGGCTTTGTGGTGGTGTTCGGCATTGAATTCATCGACCAGAAGCTCAAGGTGGACGATCCGGTCGGCGCGGTCGGCGTACATGGCCTGTGCGGCGCGACCGGCACGCTGATGGTCGGCCTGTTCGGCTACTACGCCTACGGCACGAACGACGTGGCGCCGGTTGGCCTGTTCTACGGCGGCGGCTGGCACGCGCTGGGTATCCAGGCACTCGGCATGGTCGTGGTGATCGCGTGGGTCGCGGTCACGATGACCGTGGTGTTCCAGATCATCAAGCACACGGTCGGCCTGCGCGTTTCCGAGGCCGAGGAGATCATGGGCCTTGACAAGCCCGAGCACGGCCTGCCCTCCGCCTATGCGGACTTTATGCCGGTGATCCCGTCTGTGCTGGGTACCAAGGCGGCGCAGGCCGCCGCAGGGGAAGCGGCCGCGGCCGCGCCCGCCCAGGCGGTGCCGGTCACTAAGATCACGTCCGAAGCGTCCAGCGGCGGACACAAGCTGAGCAAGGTGGTCATCCTTGCCAAGCAGTCCAAATTCGAGGTGCTGAAAAACGCGATGAACGAGATCGGTATTGCGGGCATGACCGTGACCAACGTGGTCGGCTGCGGCACGCAGAAGGGCGCGCCCGAGTACTACCGCGGCGCGGAGGTAGACGTGACGCTGCTGCCCAAGATCAAGATGGAGATTGTAGTGTCCAAGGTGCCGGTCGAGACCGTGATCGAAACGGCCAAGAAGGTGCTGTACACCGGCCACATCGGCGACGGCAAAATCTTTGTGTACGATGTGGAAAACGCGGTCAAGGTGCGCACGGGCGCAGAGGGTTACGACGCGCTGCAGTACGACGACTGACCGAGGAAAACAAGCCGGAACAGCGGGACAGGGCGGCAGCCCTGTCCCGCTTTCTGCAGAAAGCGGAGGCCGGACGAAAATTTATGCTTGCATTTTGCGGGGAAGGGTGTATACTGAAAGAGCAGAAAGCTTTCTGCAGGAAAACCGAATAAACAGATTTCTTCAGGGCAGGGTGCAATTCCCTACCGGCGGTACAGCCCGCGAGCGGACGCCTTTCCGGCGGAAGCATGACTCGGTGGAACTCCGAGGCCGACAGTATAGTCTGGATGAAAGAAGAAAAGTGTGAAAGCAAAAGGGGACGCCCCCTTTGTTTGATTCGCTTGTTTGCTGTCCTGAAACGCCGCGCGGCGTTTCAGGATTTTTTGTTTGGCGGCGCGCTATATATGTCCCGGAAGTCTGCGGCTTTCGGGACATTTTTTATTGGGAGATGATGCCGTTTGCAAGAGGAACTGCTGATGCGCAGGGCGCTCGAGCTGGCGCGGCGCGGCGCGGGACGGGTCAGCCCGAATCCGATGGTGGGCTGTGTGATCGCCCGCGGCGGGCGCGTGATCGGCGAGGGCTGGCATGAGGCGTGCGGCGGGCCGCATGCGGAACGCAACGCGCTGGCCGCCTGCACGGAGGACCCCGCGGGCGCGACGCTGTACGTTACGCTGGAGCCTTGCTGCCACTGGGGCCGCACGCCGCCCTGCACGGACGCGATTTTGGAGCGGGGCATCGCCCGCGTGGTGGTCGGATGCACGGACCCCAATCCGCTCGTCGGCGGGAAAGGGGTGCGCCTGCTGCGCGAGGCGGGCGTGGAGGTCGAGACCGGCGTGCTGGAACAGGAGTGCCGGCGGCTGAATGAGGTGTTTTTCCACTTTATCCAGCACCGGACGCCGTTTGTCGTGTATAAATACGCGATGACGCTGGACGGCAAGATCGCGTCCGCTTCGGGCGACAGCCGTTGGGTGAGCGGGGAGGCCGCGCGGCGCAGGGTGCATGAGGCGCGCGGGCAGCTTTCCGCAATCATGGTGGGCGTGGACACGGTGCTGGCGGACGATCCGCTGCTCACCTGCCGCATACCCGGCGGGCGTGATCCGCTGCGCATTGTGTGCGACAGTCGGGCGCGCACACCGCTGGACAGCCGCCTGATCCAAAGCGCGGGCGAGGTGCCGACCATAATCGCGGCAGCCGGCTGGAATGAGCGGGCCGCGGCGCTCGAAAAGGCGGGCGCGCAGATCCTGCTCTGCGGGGAGCGGGATGGACGGGTCGATCTGCGTGAGCTGATGCGGAAGCTCGGCGCGCGCGGCGTGGACAGCATCCTGCTGGAGGGCGGCCCGACGCTGGCGTTCGCCGCGTTGGAAGCTGGCATCGTCCGCAAGGTGCAGGCGTATATTGCGCCCAAGCTGCTCGGCGGCAGCGCGGCCAGGACGCCGGCCGGCGGGCAGGGGCTTGCGCGGATGGCCGATGCGTGGCGTCTGACCGATCTGACCGCCGAGCCGGTCGGAGAGGACTTTTTGTTGGAGGGATATCTGCCATGTTCACAGGACTTGTAGAGGAGGTCGGGCGCGTCGAACGCATCGCGCACGGCGCGCAGGGCGCGCGGCTGACGATTGCGGCCGACGCCGTGCTCGCGGGGACGCGGTGCGGCGACAGCATCGCGGTAAACGGCGTGTGCCTGACGGCCGCGGAGCTGGATGGGCGGACGTTTACCGCGGACGTAATGGCCGAAACCCTGCGCCGCTCCGGCCTGGGGGAGCTGCGCGCGGGCGCGCCGGTCAATCTGGAGCGCGCGATGCCCGCGGACGGGCGGTTCGGCGGACACATCGTGTCCGGACATATCGACGGCACGGGTACGGTCGCGTCGCTCCGGCGCGAGGATAACGCGGTCTGGCTGTCGGTCAAAACGCCCGCGGCCCTGCTGCGGTACATTGTGGAAAAAGGCTCGATTGCGATCGACGGCGTCAGCCTGACGGTCGCGCAGGTGGATGGACAGGGCTTTGCCGTGTCCATCATACCGCATACCGGCGCACAGACCATCCTGCTCGGCAAGCGGCCGGGCGAACGGGTGAATCTGGAATGCGATGTGATCGGCAAGTATGTGGAAAAGCTGCTTGCCCCGCATACCGCCCGGCAGACGGGCGTCACCATGGAATTTCTTAGTCAACACGGCTTTTAACAGAAAGAGGGAACCAGAATCATGCAGCAAAACTTTGCAACCATCGAACAGGCGCTTGACGAGCTGCGCGCCGGCCGGCTGATCATGGCGATCGACGATCCGGACCGCGAGAACGAGGGCGACCTGATCTGCGCGGCGGAATTTGCGACCACGGAGAACGTCAACTTTATGGCGACCCATGCCAAAGGGCTGATCTGCACGCCGATGAGCGCGGAAATCGCGGCGCGGCTCGGCTTTGAGCAGATGGTCAAGGTCAATACAGACAACCACCATACCGCGTTTACCGTTTCGGTCGATCATGTGGATACGTCGACCGGCATCTCCGCCGAGGAGCGCGGCCTGACCTGCCGCGCGTGTGCGGATACGGCCGCAGGGCCGGCGGATTTCCGGCGGCCGGGCCATGTATTCCCGCTGACCGCGCGCCGGGGCGGCGTGCTGACCCGCAACGGACACACCGAGGCAACGGTCGACCTGTGCCGCCTGGCGGGGCTGCAGGAGTGCGGCCTGTGCTGTGAAATCATGCGCGACGACGGCACCATGATGCGCACGACCGAGCTGCTCGAAAAGGCGCGCGAGTGGGGCGTTGCGGTCATTGCCATCCGCGACCTGCAGGATTACTGCCGCCGGCATGACAAGCATGTGGTGCGCGAGGCCAGTGCCAAGCTGCCGACACGCTTTGGGGAATTCCAGATCTACGGCTATGTCAACGACCTGACCGGCGAGCACCATGTTGCGCTCGTCAAAGGGGAGATCGGGGACGGGAAGAACCTGCTCTGCCGCGTCCATTCGGAATGCCTGACCGGCGACGTGTTCGGCTCGCGGCGGTGCGACTGCGGGCAGCAGCTTGCGGCCGCCATGCAGCAGATCGAAAAGGAGGGCCGCGGCGTGCTGCTTTATATGCGGCAGGAGGGCCGCGGCATCGGCCTGATTAACAAGCTCAAGGCCTATGAGCTGCAGGAGGCGGGCTGGGATACGGTGGAGGCCAACGTTAAGCTCGGCTTTGCGCCCGACCTGCGCGAATACTGGATCGGCGCGCAGATCCTGCAGGATCTCGGCGCGCGGGAGCTGCGCCTGCTGACCAACAATCCGGAAAAAATCTACGGGCTGGACGGGTTCGGCGTGGAGATCGTCGAGCGCGTGCCGATCGAGATTGCGCCGCAGGAGGACGACGCGTTTTACCTGCACACCAAAAAGATCAAGATGGGACATCTGTTCCAGAAAACCATATAAAAACAGGAGGAAAACCGAAATGAATGTACTGGAAGGCAAGCTTGTCGCGGGGAAAGGGAAATTTGCAATCGTCGCGGCGCGGTTCAATGAATTTATCGTCTCCAAGCTGATCGCGGGCGCGGAGGATACGCTGGTGCGGCATGGCGTGGATACGGACAATATCACGCTCGCCTGGGTGCCGGGCGCGTTTGAGATACCGCTCGCGGCGCAAAAGCTCGCGCAGAGCGGACAGTACTGCGCGGTCATCTGCCTGGGCGCGGTTATACGCGGCTCGACCACGCACTATGATTATGTGTGCAACGAGGTTTCCAAGGGCATCGCGCAGGTGGGCCTGCAGACCGGCGTACCCGTGCTGTTCGGCGTGGTTACGACCGAGAACATCGAGCAGGCCATCGAGCGTGCGGGGACCAAAGCGGGCAACAAGGGCGCGGACGCGGCGCTGGCGGCGCTGGAGCTTGCGGACCTGCTTCCGCAGCTGCGCTGACCCGCAGACAAGGAAAAGACCATCCGTTTCGGATGGTCTTTTCTTTACGCGTTTGCCGGACTGAGCAGCAGGGGCTGGAGCTGGCGTCCCTGCAGCGCGGCCTGGACGGTATCCGGAATACGCTCCATATCCGCCACAAGCGAGCGGGGTTTGGCGTCGGGCGCATCCTGACGGAAGGGGACAAAGTAATAATGGCGGCGGTTGAGCAGCGCGCCGATATTGGCGGCGCTGCCGGAAAGACCGTCGTTGGTGGATACCGCGAGCACAACCGGTTTGTCGCCGCGCAGATGGCTTTTCACCGCCATGACGACCGGCGTGTCGGTCACGCTGTGTGCAAGTTTGGCAAGCGTGTTGCCCGTGCAGGGCGCCACGACCAGTACGTCGAACAGGCCTTTGGGGCCGATCGGCTCCGCGCCCTGGATGGTATCGATCGGCTGGCGGCCGGTCAGGGCAAAGAGCCTGCCGCGCCACATGGCGGCGTCGCCGAAGCGGGTGTCGAGCTGGGCGGCGTGGAAGGACAGGATCGGCGTGACCTCGCAGCCCTGCCGCACAAGCGTCTGGATGACATCCATCACGCGCGCAAAGGTGCAGAACGAGCCGGTCAGGGCAAAGCCGATGCGGATCGGAGCGGTCATAATATGGATTCCTCCTGCAAAATGGTGAGTACCGTATCGTGGATGGCGCGCGCCGCGGACAGCGGCGCGACCCGTCCCGGGAGGGAAAGCGCGTGCAGCAGCCGGCAGCCGGCCGGCAGCTTCGCGTCCGCGGAGATGCCGCCGGGCAGGGAAGCCAGATCGATGACCAGGCAGCCGGCGGAAAGGCTGGACAGCTCCGCCGCGCCGAGCACCGGCGCGGGGACGGTGTTGAAAATAAGCTGGAACGCACCGAGCCGTCCGGCAAGGCTGCGGGTGTCGAGCGCGCGCATGCCATCGGCCTCGATCCTGGCGAAATCCCGCGGGGAACGGGCGGAAACCGTGACGGCGGCGTCCAGCGCGTGCAGCTTATGGGCGAGCAGCGCGCCGATACGCCCATACCCGATGACCAGGCAGGACGCGCCCTGCAGGGTATGCTCGGTCTGTTCCATAGCCAGCTGCAGGGCGCCTTCGCAGGTAGGTACATCGTTAGCGGTATAGGCTTTCGCAGGAATGACGGGGGATGCGGCGGCATATGCTGGCAGGGAGGAGGGAAACGGTATGCGGATGGAGGAAAAGGAGCGGGAGAACCTGTGCAGGGCGGTCAAGACGGGCCTGCTGAAAAAGCTGCGTGAAGCGGGACAGATCAGCGAGGCGCAGCTGGACCGCGCGCTGGATAAGCTGCGCGCAGGCGGACGGTGACCGGCGCAAAGCTTCGGGTCGCCGCGTACTGCCGCGTATCGACATCACAGGACGACCAGCGGAACTCCCTGGAAAACCAGCGCCGCTATTTCGCGGAGTATATCGGCAGCCAGCCGGACTGGGTGCTGGCGCGGGTGTATGCGGACGAAGGTCTGTCCGGCACCGCCGCGCGCAACCGGCCGGCCTTTCAGCAGATGCTGTCCGCCGCGGAGGCGGGGGAGATCGACCTGATCCTGACCAAGGAGGTGTCCCGCTTCGCCCGCAACACGGTGGATGCGCTGGCCTGCACGCGGCGGCTCCGGCGGTACGGGGTGGGCGTGGTGTTCATCAATGACGGGATCGATACCCGTCAGAACGACGGCGAGTTCCGTCTGACGATCATGGCGAGCGTGGCGCAGGAGGAAAGCCGCAAGACCTCGGAGCGGGTCAAATGGGGGCAAAGGCGCTCCATGGAGAAAGGCGTGGTGTTCGGGTGCAACAATATCTACGGCTTTTCCCTGCTCCACGGCAGGCTGGCGGTGAAAGAGGACGAGGCGGAGGTGATCCGGCTGGTGTACCGCAAATTTCTGAACGAGGGGAAAGGAACCTTTGTGATCGCGCGGGAGCTGTCCGAGTCGGGCGTCGAGCCGCCCCGCGCCAAAGGGAAGCCGTGGTCCTCCACGATGGTGCTGCGTCTGCTGCGGAATGAAAAATACTGCGGCGACCTGCTGCAGAAAAAGTCGTATACGCCGGATTTTCTGGATCACAAAAAGCAGGTCAATCGGGGGGAGGAGGAGCAGGTATACCTGCGCGACCACCACGCGCCGATCGTTCCGCGTGCGGTTTTCGAGCAGACGCAGCAGGAGCTTGCGCGCCGCGCACCGGCCGGCGCGCAGGGGCGGCGCTGCGCCCGCCGGTACTGGTGCTCGGGAAAGCTCATTTGCGCGGCCTGCGGCCGCCGCTTCGTTCCGCGCCGGCGGCGGCGCGCGGGGGGTGAGATATACCGGTATTGGGTGTGCGCCGCACGGGGAAGGCACGGCCCGCGGCATACCGATGGGCGGGAGAATCCTGCCGGCTGCGATATGCGGATGATGCCCCACCAGGCGCTTTGTACCTGCATGGACGTGGTGGTGGAGCGGCTGGAGCTGGACGCCGGACGGCTGATCCGCGAGACGGCCGAACTGGTGGAACAGGCGGAGGACAGCGGCGTGCCTGCGGCGCTGGAACGCCTGCGGGAGCGCAGGCAGCGCGTGCTGCAGCGGCGGGGGGACGCGCTGGACGCATGGCTGGGACACAGCATCACAAAAGAGGAGCTGGACAGCCTGCGTGCGCGTTATGACGCCGCGCTCGCGCGTCTGGACGGGCAGGAGCGGACGTTGGAGGCACAGCGGCAGGCGGCGCGCACAGGGGACGGCCGGACGGCGCTTCGGGCGTTCCTGGAAACCGAGTCGCTCCGGTGTGAAGCGGTGTACGGCGAACTTTTGGAGCAGATGCGCATTGGAGAGGGGGAAATTCTGGTGCGACTGCGGGGGCTGGCGGCGACGTTCCGGCTGCAATGTGCGCCGCCCAGGCGCGGAGCCGGCCTGCGGCCGGAGGACATACGCTGCACGCTGCTACCGGATACCTAATGCAAAAAAATAAGAGCGGGTTTCCGCCTTGCGGAGACCCGCTCTTTCTGTCCGCGCCGCCCTGCCGCGGACGGAAGTCAGGGAATAGTTTTGTCGATTTGTGTCGATATTTTGAGAAAAATAAATCTTTTTGGCACTTGAACCAATGGAAGAGATATGTAAAAATATAGAACAGAGAAATATAAGGCCGAAAAACAGGGAAGCGGCCATAGGAGAAGATCAAAGATGGCGGATGAAAAACAAAAGCTCCGCGTTTTGCTGGCCTGTGCGGACAGCGAGCTTTCCCGATATGTCGCGCGCCGTTTGCAGGAGAACGGGAAGCTCGAACTGGCCGGATGGACCGAGGATGGGTCGCGGGCGCTGGAGCTGTATCGCGATACGCGGCCCGGGCTGGTTGTGCTGGATACCGACCTGTTCCATGTGGATGGGCTGACAGTGGCTTCCCGCATTCGGGAGCAGGGCGGGAAAGAGACGATTCTTCTGCTCAGCGCGTTCCAAGGGGCGCAGGTGCTTGCCGAATGCAGCGTGCTGTCCATCGATTATATGATGCGCAAGCCGCTGAAGGAGGACGCGCTGTACGACCATATCCGGCTGTGGGCGGCAGGCATGGAGGAGCGGGAAAAGGAGTTATCCGAGGAAACCCGCTTCCGGAAGCGGGTGGACCAGGTGTTTGAGGCCTTTGACCTGCGCACCGAATCCAAGGGCTACGCCTATACGGTCGACGCGGTCTGCGCCTGCCGGCGGAAGAACAGCGGCCTGACCAAGGAGATCTATCCGGCGATCGCGCGCAAACGCGACACAACGCCGGCAAATGTGGAGCGGGACATCCGGTATACGGTCAAAAAGATCTGGAAAGACTGCGAGGCGTCCGTGCTGGAACGGTATTTTGGCGAGATGGCAGTCAGGATGCGGGGCAGGATCAGCAACGGACGCTTTATTAAGGCAATCCTGGACTATCTGAGCCGGCAGGACGAAGAGGGGTAACGCAAAAACAGACCGGTCCGGACGCACCTTTGCTTAACTTCCAGCGGCCGTTGTGGTATACTATACCTGCAGCGGGCCTGCTGCGCATTTTTTCAGTTAAGGTGGGGGCGCAAATGTCTGGAACGGAACAACAGGGAAAGCAGGGATTTTCGGAACGGGAGCAGTCCTGGGGGGAGCAGCTCAGGCGGCTGCTGCTGATTGTGGCGGCGTCCGTGGTGATGGCGGCCAACATAAAAAGCTTTGTGGACGCGGGCGGCCTGTTCCCCGGCGGCTTCAACGGGCTGACGCTGCTCATCCAGCGCAGCGCGCAGCAGTTTGCCGGTGTTTCTCTGCCGTTTACCGCGATCAACCTGTTGCTCAACGCGGTTCCGGCGGTGGTCAGCTTCCGGCTGATCGGGAAGCGCTTTACGCTGTATTCCTGCCTGATGATCGCGTTGACAAGCGTGCTGACCGACCTGATCCCTTCCATGCCGCTGACCAACGATGTGCTGCTGGTCTGCATTTTCGGCGGCATCGTCAACGGCCTGGCGATCAGCCTGTGCCTGTTGGGGCGCGCGACCAGCGGTGGGACGGACTTCATCTCCGTGGCGCTGAGCGAGCGGCTCGGTGTGGACGCGTGGAATTACATCTTTTTTGCCAACTGCGGGATGCTGGCCGTGGCCGGCCTGCTGTTCGGCTGGGATAAGGCGCTGTATTCGATCATTTTCCAGTTTGCCTCCACGCAGGTTGTGCATATGCTCGACCCGCGCTTTAAGCGGACCACGCTGTTCATCATTTCCGACAGGGCGCAGGAGGTATACGAACAGATCAAGGATACGACGCACCACGGGGCGACGCTGTTTCGCGGGACCGGCCTGTATAACGGCGAGGAGCGGGACATGCTGTATTCGGTCATCGCGGGCGACCAGGTCAAGCAGATCACCCGCGCTGTGCGCGATATCGATCCCCATGCGTTTATCAATATCCTGAAGACCGACCAGGTGGCGGGCAATTTTTACCGCAGGCCGCACGATTAAAACGGAAAAGCAGCCCCGGGCGCATCGCTGCGCCTGGGGCTGCTTTGCTGTTCACGGCGGCGAACCGGCCTATACCCAAAGGAAACAGGTACCGCGTTGCGTATCGCAAGCTCGTCGCGGGATAAGTAGTCCAGCAGACGCAGGTCGTTCTGCACGGCGCGGGCGTGTACCCAGAACGGGACCGAGCCGGCAAGGGCAAGCGTACCCGCCGGAATCGCGTCCAGGATATCCGTGAGCGGGTGCGGGGCGTTGGAGAGCGGAGCGTTGAGCTGGGCGTCGCCATGCTGGATGGGAAGCGGCAGGATCACCGCCTGTACGTCCGCAAAGCCGGCGCGGGGGTCGCTGACAGCGGCGCAGCCCTCGACGGGGCGCCGTTCAAGCGCATAGGTGCGCACCGTGTGGCCGTCGGCGCGCAGCAGGGAGGCCAGATAAGCCTGCCGTACGTCGCCGCCGACGACCGCAAGGGTCGCCGATTGATTCATAAGAAAAACCTCCTTCAGGGCAGTCTATGCCGGCGGGGGAGGCGTTGTTATCCCGCGCGGGGCAGGAAAAACGGCCTGTCCCGTGGGACAGGCCGCAGCGCTTATTCCGGTTTTCTGTCGCCGCCAAAGAAAAATACGGTCAGCACGCCCGGGCCGGTATGCGAGCCGATGACCGTGCCGATGTAGCGGATGTCCGAGCGGACGCCGTGCGCGTCGAGCAGCGCGGCAAGCTGGCGGGCGTCTTCCAGACAGTCGCCGTGGCAGATGCGCACAACCTGGTTCCGGTCGGTCATTTCGCGCAGCGTCCGTTCCGCAAGGTAGGCAATGGATTTCTGCCGGCCGCGGACCTTGCAGCCGACACCGAGCTTACCCGCATTGTCAACCCAGATGACCGGCTTGATGCCGAGCAGCCCGCCGACCACGGCCGAGGTCTTGCTCAGCCGCCCGCCGCGGTGCAGGTGGCCCAGGTCGTTGACCGTGATCAGATGGATCACATGCAGCCGCATCTGCTCCACCGCGGCGGCGGTCACCTCGATGGTGCATCCGCTGTCGCGCATTTCACGGGCTTTATCAACCAGCAGGTATTCGCCGCCGGTCGCGGAGAGGGAGTCGATGCAGATGATTTTGCGCGCGGGGAAAAGCGGGGCAAGCTCGTCGCGCGCCATGCAGCCCGCGTGGAACGTACCCGAAAGGCCGGAGGAAAAGCCGATATACAGCACGTCCTGCCCGGCTTCCAGCGCGGTGCGGAAAAGGGTCAGAAACGTTTCCAGCTTTGCCTGCGAGGTGACGGGCAGCTTCCCCTCCCGCAGCAGGTCGTAAAACTGGTGGAATGAAACGGTCTGCCCGCAGTCCTCCTCGATGGTGCGCCCGTCGATCGTAAAAGCGAGCGGCGCGCAGCCGATGTCGTTCTGTGAAAAGTAGGCGGCGGTCTCATCGATGGTCGAATCGGTGACAAGAGCGAATGGATACATAGCAGAACTCCTTGTTTTGCGGCCGGATCAGCCGTTGATTTCAAAGGGGGTGTCGCACGCGCCGGTCAGCGAGCGGGCGGGACCGTCGGAGACGACCTCGTAGGTGTTTTCGCAGCCGACCAGACCGATTCCCTCCAGGGCAATTTTGGGTTCGACCGCGAACGTCATGCCGGCGCGGATCGGCTCCTCGAAGCCCCTGGCGAGGACGGGCGACTCGTCCATGGTCAGGCCGATCGAGTGGCCCAGGAACTTGCAGCCGTTCATAAAGCCCGCGCGGAACGCGGGATCGACACAGGCGCACAGCTTACCATATACCTCGGCCGGCACCGCGCCCGGGCGCAGCATGGCGGCAGCCTCATGCTCAAGGAACACGCACTGTTCGCGCGCGGCGCGGATCCGGCCGCCCTGCGGATGCCTGGCGAGCGAGCCATAGAAAAACGAGATGCTTTTATCCGTATGGTAGCCGCGGAAACCGCTGGGAATGTCGAGCAGCACGACGTCGCCCTCGCGCAGACGCCGCTCGGAGGAGCCGATGGATTTCATGGCGATGCAGGTGCCGGCCGTGCCGGTGGGGCTGTCCAGGCCGCAGCCGGTCAGGCTGTTTTCGCTGAAGCTCGCCACGCCGAGCACATCGTCTGCAGCCGCCTGGTTGAAGCGGGAAATACCCATAGCGCCCCGTTCGAGCAGGACGGTGCCGACCTCGCTGCACAGCCGCGCTTCGCTGATGCCATCCCGCAGCAGGACGGGGGCGATCTCCTCCAGCGCGAAGCGGTGCAGGACGCCGGACTGGCGCATGCAGTCCAGCTCGTAGGCGCTTTTGACGGCCCGCAGGCCCGCAAGGACGCCGTCCACCGGCTGCGGCTGCGTAAAGGGCAGGTACTTCTGCAGCAGGGAGAGCTTCTGCAGCGTCATGGTGCGCGCGGCGACATAGACCCGATCGGGGATGGTGGGGAACGCCTCCGCAACCGCGCGGAAGCTGCCCAGCGGACGGATATCCGCAAAAGCGGATTCGCGTTTGGCACATTCGAACGAACGGCGGACGAACAGCACCGCCTGGTCGGGCGTGACGATGAGCGCGCCATCCTGCATGGTGCCGGTGAAGTAATAAAGATCGATCTTGTTGTCCAGAATGGTCATGGACCACGCGGGATCGTGCTGCGCCAATGCGGCGCGCAGTCGGGAAAGGCGGGCGTTCAGCTCGCCGGCAGGCACGGGAGTATGTGGCATTTGCGTTCCTTCCTTTGCTTATGTCGGTTCTGGGGGCGGGCCAGTGGCATGCCCTGCGGCGGCGCAGATACACGCATGGAAAAAGGCGGCTCGGCCGCTTTGCGGCGCTATTATGCCACAGCGGCCGGCGCTTTTTCGCCTGAAGCAGCCGCAAAGCGCCGCTGGTGGTATAATAATTAAAATCAATGTATAATAGCCGCTTTGCGGCTATTATACCATAGTTTTTCCGGCTGGGCAATGCGTGTGCATTGACTTTTGCGGAATGGTGCGATATGATGCTATACAGGAAAGTTTGTGGAGAAAGGAGTCGGGTTATGCGCAGAATTTTGGGACGGATCCTGGCGGACCGGCGCGTGGTCGGCGGACTGCTGCTGGTTGCGCAGCTGGTGATCGTCATGTACAGCGTGGGCTGGATGAGCGGGCGCTGGCTGTGGGCGCCGCGGATATTGACCGTGCTGAGCGTCATCATCGTGATCTGGCTTGTCCGTAAATATGATAACCCGACCTATAAGATCAGCTGGATCATCGTTATCCTGCTGCTGCCGCTGTTCGGCGGGCTGTTTTACCTGCTGTGGGGCAACACGCCGTTCAACCGCGCGCGCACCCAGCATAAGTACGAGCCGCAGCCGCCGGATTTCACTGAATACCGCCTGATGCCGGCGACCGAGGCGCTCGCACAGGAGGACCCGCGCCACGCGGCGCGCGCCCGCTATATCACTGCGCTGGACGGCATGCCGGCCTGGACCAACACCGAGGCGCATTATTTCCGCGTGGGCGAGGATATGTTCGCCTCCATGTGCGAGGAGCTGTGGCAGGCGCATAAATTCATTTTTCTGGAGTATTTTATCATTGAGGAAGGCATCATGTGGAATACCATCCTCGATATTCTGCAGGAAAAGGTGCGCGAGGGCGTGGATGTGCGTATTCTGTACGACGACGTGGGCTCGATCGCCACGCTGCCGCAGAACTACGACCGCTTCCTGGCTTCGCTCGGCATCCGCGCGGTGCGCTTTAACCGCTTTATCCCCACGCTCAACACCTACCTCAATTACCGCAACCACCGCAAAATGATGATAATAGACGGGAATGTGGGGTATATGGGCGGCATCAACCTGGCGGATGAATATATCAATGAGAAGGTGCGCTTCGGCCACTGGAAGGATACCGGCATCATGCTGCGGGGCGAAGGGACGGTCAACATGACCTCGCTGTTCCTGCAGATGTGGGAATATGTGACCGGCGAGCCGGTGCCGCCGCTCAACGCCTACCTGCCGACGATGAAAATGCCGGAGGACGGCTATGTCCAGCCGTTCGCGGATTCGCCGCTTGACGATTTGAACGTCGGTGAATCGACCTACCTGCAGATCATCCACAACGCGCGCAATTACGTCTATATCACGACCCCGTATCTGGTGCTGGATAACGAGATGATCACGGCGCTGACCATCGCGGCGCAGTCCGGCGTGGATGTGCGGATCCTGACGCCGGGGATTCCGGATAAAAAGCTGGTCTATATGATTACGCGGTCCTATTACCAGCAACTGCACCGCGCGGGCGTCAAGATCTATGAATACCGCCCGGGCTTCCTGCACGCGAAGTGCATCGTATCGGACGATGATACGGCGGTCGTCGGAACAATCAATATGGACTTCCGTTCCTTTTTCCTGCATTTTGAGTGCGCGACCTGCTTTTACAACAGCTCGGTCGTGCATGCGGTCAAGCAGGATATTCTGGAAACGATCAATGTGAGCCGGCGCATCGACGACGCCTGGCTGCATAAGGTACCCTGGCTGCGGTCGATCGCGGCCAGCGTGCTGCGGCTGTTTGCGCCGCTGTTGTGACCGGATGCCGGCAGAGTGAAGGGGATGAAATGGAACAACGGGAACAGGTTTTGTGCGCAATCCTTGACGCGGGCGAGTTGTTGCTGACTGCGGGGGCCGAGGTGGCGCGCGTGGAGGACACGATCCGCCGCATGGCACAGGCATATGGCTTCGGCAGGGTGGATGTGCTGACCATCACGGCCAGCATGATCGTCACGGCGCAGGCGGAGGACGGCGCGGTGCTGACGCAGACCCGCCGCATCCTGCGGCGGGAAACCGATATGCGGCGCATCGAGGCGGTGAACGCGCTTTCGCGCGCGGTCTGCGGCGCGCCGCTGCCGCTGGAGGAGCTGTGCGCGCGGGTGGAAGCGATCCGGACCATGCGGGACGATATGCCGTGGCGCATCCCGCTGGCGTATCTGGTCATTTCCGGCTCGTTCGCCGTGTTTTTCGGCGGTTCGGTGCGGGATGGTCTGGCGGCGATGCTGTGCAGCATGGTGCTGTACGCGATCGGGCGCATGGGGGCGCGTATTGCGTTACAGCCGCTGGTGCTGACCGTGTTGAGCGCGGCCGCGATGTGTCTGGCCGCGGTGATAACCGTGCAAGCCGGACTGGGGCAGGCATTGGATAAGATTATTATTGGCAACATTATGCTGCTGATACCGGGGATCGCGCTGGTCAATTCGCTGCGCGACATGATCGCGGGCGATACGATCAGCGGCCTGCTGGGGGCGTGCGAAGCGCTGCTGCGCGCAATTGCGATTGCGGCGGGCTGTGCGCTGGTGCTGCTGCAGCTGGGAGGTGCGGTATGACCGGGGAAATGGTGGTGCAGGTCGGCATGGCGGCCGTGGGTGCGCTGGGCTTCGGCCTGCTGTTCCATATTTCAGGAAGCCGGCTGGTGACTATCCTGCTCGGCGGCGCGGCAAACTGGGGGTTTTACCTGCTCGCCCTGTGGGCCTATGAGGACCGCGTCGCCGCGTTTTTTGCCGCCGCGCTCGCGACAGCCGCCCTGGCGGAGGTATTGGCGCGCCTGCTCAAAACGCCGGTCCTGACGCTGCTGGTGCCGATGCTCGTGCCGCTCGTCCCGGGCGGCGACCTGTATTATACCACGCTGGCGCTTGTCCAGGGGGATATGGCGGCGTTTGCGCAGTATGGCAGCCTGGTGCTGAAGGAGTCCGGCGCGATCTCGTTCGGGGTGATCCTGATCGCCTGTGCGGTGCAGACGCTGCTCAAGCTGCTCGCTCTGGCGCGGGAGAGAAGAATATGAAAAAAGCGTTCTGCACCGGCCGGTCGCAGAACGCTTTTCAAATTTGGAGCTGCAGCAGAAGATAGACCGCACAGGCGGCGATCGCCGCCCAAACCAGACCCGTGGCGATCAGGCAGCACAGGTAACGCGGCGGAAAGCGGGCGTGCCGCAGGCTGCGCCCGAGCGCGTCCGGATCGCCGAGCATGCGCACCGCCAGTTCGACCGCCTCCGCCTCGCTGAAGCCGCGGTCGTTTTGCAGGTATTCCACGCGCGTCAGCAGATGGTCGGTCAGCTCGCGCCGCACTCGTGCGCGGTAAGGCGGCCAAAGAAGATGGGCGCATACGCGGTCCAGGAACAGGCTGATGCGCTCATTTGGTGACACACGCCTCACCCCCGACCACCTTGCCGAAGCTTTTACAGAATTTTTCCCACTCGCGCCGGCACCGCGCGAGCGTTTTGACGCCCTGGCGGGTGAGCTGATAATACCGGCGCAGCCGCCCCGCCGTGGACTCCCGTTCGTAGGAGCGCACTTCGCCGCGCTCCTCCAGGCTGTGCAGGATGGGGTACAGGGTCCCCTCGTTCATGGAGAAGGTCTGGTCGGAACGGCATTCCAGCTCGCGGATGATCTGGTAGCCGTATTTGTCCGCGTCCTCCAGCATGGCGAGGACGAGCAGCGTATTGCTGCCGGGGAAAGGAGAGTCGCTTTTTCTGCGGGGCATGGAAACCGCCTCCCAATACCTTTTTTATCGATGTATCCACAGTATACATCCGGCGGCAGGGGCTGTCAAATGTAAAATTTTTTTAAGGTATTGCGCTTTTTCGGTTTTTAGGGTATCATAAGCAATAGTTTGCAGGCTTTGGAGGATGGAAAACCGATGTTTGATAGTTTGTTTCAATGGCTGCTCGGCGCCGGCCGCGAGCTGGCTGTTGTTATCATCTCCATGGTTCCGCTGGTGGAATTGCGCGGCGCGGTGCCTCTGGGCGTTATGGCGGCGGGCATGCCGTGGTACGAGGTGCTGCCGCTGGCCTATCTGGGCAACCTGCTCCCGATTCCGTTCGCGCTGTTTTTCGGGGAAAAGGTATTGGACTGGGTGGGGACGCTCAGGCCGTTTACCGGCTTCGTCACCCGCTACAAGGCGAAGCTGGAAAGCAAAAAGGATCAGGTTACCAAGTATGCGAGGATCGGCCTGTTCCTGTTCGTCGCGGTGCCGCTGCCCGGGACGGGCGCATGGTCGGGCGCGCTGATTGCGACGCTGCTCGAAATGCCAAAGGGGAAAGCGCTGCTCTCCATTGCGGGCGGCGTTGTGGCGGCAGGGCTTATCATGCTGGTTGCCTCCAATGGCGTGCTGGGCGTGGCGAGCCTGTTTTGAAAAAGAAAGCAAAGAGCCTCCCGTGAGGGAGGCTCTTTTTGCATTTCGGGTTAAATACGGCAGGATTCCAGCAGCTCGTGCTTGCAATCCCAAAGCCTGCGGGACAGATCGACGAAATAGGTCTGCGGGTTCTCAAAGCGCTTGATCTCTTCCCAGAGCGTGTCCAGCTCGGCAAGGCAGTAACTGCGGATGTCGCTGATCGCCGGATTCTGGTAAACGCATTTGCCGGCCTGGAACAGCTGTACGCGCAGCGGGCGCACGGTATAATCGGACACCACGCGCTGCTTCCAGGTATGGATGGGGTCGAACAGCACATAGGGGAGGGCGGCGTCGATGACCTCGTCATGGATCGTGATAACATCGCCCAGCGCCTTGCCGGTCGCTTTGTCAAACAGGCGGTATACCTGCTTGAAGTGCGGGGTCGTGATCTTTTCCACGTTTTCAGAAACCTTGATCTTGGGGACGATCTCTCCCTGCCCGTTTTCCACGGCCGCGAGCTTGTACACGCCGCCGAACACCGGCTCGGATTTGGAGGTAATCAGCCGCTCGCCAATGCCGAAGGAGTCGATCCGTGCGCCCTGCACCAGAAGGTCGCGCACCAGGTATTCGTCCAGCGAGTTGGAGGCCATGATCTGCATATCCGGAAAACCCGCCGCATCCAGCATTTTGCGCGCCTCAATCGAAAGGTAGGCGATGTCGCCCGAATCCAGACGGATGCCGCGCGGGCGGATCCCGTGCTCACTGACCATTTCCCGCGCCACACGGATCGCGTTCGGAACGCCGGATTTGAGGACGTTATAGGTATCGACCAGAAAGACGCAGTTGTCCGGATAAATGTCCGCATAGGCCTTGAACGCCTCGTATTCGTTGTCGAACATCTGCACCCAGGAATGCGCCATTGTGCCGCCCGCGGGGATCTTGTAATCCCGATCGGCCAGCACGCACGCCGTCCCCTGACAGCCGCCGATATAAGCGGCGCGCGCGCCATAGATCGCGCCGTCGTAGCCCTGCGCGCGGCGGGAGCCGAATTCGAGCACAGTGCGTCCCTGCGCGGCGCGGGTGATGCGGCTGGCCTTGGTAGCGATCAGCGTCTGATGGTTGATGGTGAGCAGGACCATGGTTTCCACGAACTGCGCCTGGATCATGGGACCGGCCACGGTGACAAGCGGCTCGCCGGGGAAAACCGGCGTACCCTCCGGCACGGCCCATACGTCGCACGCGAATTCGAATTCGCGCAGGTAATTGAGAAAGGATTCCGAGAAGCAGCCGCGGCGGCGCAGGTAGGCGATATCCTCCTCGGTGAAATGCAGGTTTTTGAAATAGTCGATCAGTTGTTCCACGCCCGCCATGATGGCGTAGCCGCCGCCGTCCGGCACGCGGCGGAAGAACATGTCGAAATACGCGCGGCGGTCGGCGATGCCTTTTTCAAAGTACCCGTTCGCCATTGTGAACTCGTAAAAGTCGGTCAGCATGGTCAGATTTTTTTCGGTCATTGCGAAAACGCCCCTTTGCGCATGGGTGTCATGCGCTTTTATTCAATCCGTGCATCTGTCTTGACACAGTGCATTTATAGTTATAATAGTACGTTTTTGCGCAAAGTGCAAGACTTTCTTTCGGAATATCGATTCATGATATGAATAAATATTCATTATATAAAATAATTATAAATTTTCCTTGCCAAATGCAGGGATAGGGGGTATAATGGAAAAGTCAAAAAAACGACGGATTACGGAGGTAAGCAGACATGGAAAAGAAATATAACAAGGTTGTACTGGCCTATTCGGGCGGTTTGGATACTTCGGTGCTGATTCCGTGGCTCAAGGAGCATTACGGCTGCGAGGTCATCGCGGTTTCCGGCAACGTGGGCCAGGGTACCGAGCTGGACGGGCTGGAGGAAAAGGCGCTCAAGACCGGCGCGTCCAAGCTGTACATCGAGGACCTGACCAAGGAATTCGTGGACGACTACATCATCCCCACCATGAAGGCGGGCGCGACCTATGAGCAGTACCTGCTCGGCACCTCGTTCGCGCGTCCGATCATCGCCAAGCGCATCGTTGAGATTGCGCTGCAGGAGGGCGCGGACGCAATCTGCCACGGCTGCACGGGCAAGGGCAACGACCAGGTGCGTTTCGAGCTGGCGATTCACGCGTTCGCCCCGCAGATGGACATTATCGCGCCGTGGCGCTTCTGGGAACTGAACAGCCGCGAGAAGGAGATCGCCTACGCGGAGGCGCATAACATCCCGCTCAAGATCAACAAGGAAACCAACTATTCCAAGGATAAGAACCTGTGGCACCTGAGCCATGAGGGCCTTGACCTTGAGCTGCCCTCCAACGAGGCGCCGATCAATAAGCCGGGCTTCCTCGAATTGGGCGTTTCTCCGGAGATGGCGCCCGATAAGCCGACCTACGTTACCATCCACTTTGAAAAGGGCGTACCCACCGCGGTGGACGGCGAGGAGCTGGATTCGGTCGCGATCATCGAAAAGCTCAACAAGCTCGGCGGCGAGAACGGCGTGGGCATCCTGGACATTGTGGAAAACCGTCTGGTCGGCATGAAGAGCCGCGGCGTATACGAGACGCCGGGCGGCGCGGTGCTGTACGCAGCGCACCAGAAGCTGGAGGAGATCACGCTCGACAAGGAGACCGCGCACTACAAGGCGCAGGTTGCGATGAAGTTCGGCGACCTGGTCTACAACGGCCAGTGGTACACCCCGCTGCGCAAGGCGCTTTCGGCGTTCGTCGATTCCACGCAGGAGACCGTCACCGGCGACGTCAAGCTCAAGCTGTACAAGGGCAATATCATTCCGGCGTCCGTCACCTCGCCGTACAGCCTGTACTCCGAGGATATGGCCACCTTTAATGAGGACGACTGCTACGACCAGGCGGATTCGGCCGGCTTCATCAACCTGTTCGGCCTGCCGCTTAAGGTGCGCGCGCTCAACGACCAAATGCTGTACAAAAAGACCGGCGAGCACTTCCCGTCGGTTGAAAAGTAAGAAAGGATATCGTGGGGCGGCATGTCCGAACGTGCCGCCCTGCGGGTGTTTTGTGAGGTAACGCGATATGGCAAAATTATGGGCAGGACGGTTTCAAAAGGAAACCGATCTGGTGGTAAACGACTTCAACTCGTCCATCCTGTTTGACTGCCGTTTATATAAGGAAGACATCACCGGCTCGATCGCGCATGCGACCATGCTGGGCAGGCAGGGCATCATCGAGCCGCACGAGGCGGAAAAGATCGTCGAAGGGCTGAAGGGCATCCTCAAGGATATCGAGGAGGGGAATGTGGAGTTTTCCCTCGATTATGAGGATATCCACATGAATGTCGAGCAGCTTTTGACCGAGCGCATCGGCGACACCGGCAAGCGGCTGCATACCGGCCGTTCGCGCAACGACCAGGTCGCGCTCGATATGCGCCTGTACGTCAAGAGCGAAATCCGCGAGATCATCACCATGATCTGTACGTTCATGAAAGCGCTCGCCAAAAAGAGCCGCGAGAATCTGGACGCGGTCATGCCGGGCTACACGCACCTGCAGCGCGCGCAGCCGACCACGTTCGCGCACTACATGATGGCCTATGCCAACATGCTGAAGCGCGATATTACCCGCCTGCAGGACTGCTACGAGCGCATGGATGAAATGCCGCTCGGCTCGGGCGCGCTGGCGTCCACCACCTATCCGATCGACCGCGAGTTCGTCCGGCAGCAGCTCGGCTTCGAGCGGCTGACCGATAACTCGCTCGACGGCGTATCCGACCGCGATTACTGCGTGGAGCTGCTCTCCGCGCTGTCCATTCTGATGATGCACCTGTCCCGCCTGTCCGAAGAGATCATCTCCTGGTGTTCGTGGGAGTTCAAGTTCGTCGAGCTGGACGACGCGTATTCCACCGGCTCGTCCATCATGCCGCAGAAAAAGAATCCGGACGTGTGCGAGCTGATCCGCGGCAAGACCGGCCGTGTGTACGGCAGCCTGACCACCATGCTGACCGTGCTCAAGGGCCTGCCGCTGGCATACAATAAGGATATGCAGGAGGACAAGGAGGCTGTGTTCGGCGCGATCGACACGGTAAAGCAGTGCCTGGAGGTGTTCACCCCCATGTTCTCCACCATGACGCTGCGCCGCGACAACATGCGCAAGGCGGCTTCCGCGGGCTTCATCAACGCAACCGACTGCGCGGACTACCTGACCAAGAAGGGCATGCCTTTCCGCGATGCGTATAAAACGGTCGGCCGGCTGGTCAACCAGTGCATCAAGGCGGATGAAACGCTGGAAACCATGACCATGCGCGATTTTGCCGCGATCTCCAATAAATTTGGGGACGACGTCTACGACGCGCTCGATCTGCGCACCTGCGTGGCCGAACGCAAGGTGATCGGCGGTCCGGCGCCGCAGGAGGTTACCCGCCAGATTGACAAGATCGAAAAGTTTATCGCCGATGTGGAAGACGAAACCTAAACAGATGAGGATTTTGTATGTATATTGAGGATATCGCACAGGTATATGAAGAAGAGGAACTGAACTTCGCCACCGACGAGGAGGAGCAGCGCATCCGCTTCAAAATGAACACCAAGGTTTCGCAAGATGTGGCGTTCAACGCTCGCATTGTCAACGAAACGACCGCGCTGTTTACCACGATCCTGCCGATGAATATTCCGGAAGCCAAGCGGGACGCGGTCGCTCTGTACCTGAATCGGGCGAACTGGGGGCTGCTGCTGGGCAATTTTGAGATGGACCCGAACGACGGGGAGCTTTGCTATCGGGTGGCGGGCTGCTTTGAGGAAAACGAGCCGCTGGCGGACGAGATAGTCCGGCGCATGACCTATGTGGGCTTCAACATGTTTGATAAATATGTGCCTGGCGTATTCGCCATCGTATACGGCAATAAGGGGCCTGTGGAAGCGTACGAGGAGATCGAAGCCGCGGAGCGCGAGGCGCAGGCGGAATGAAAACGGGGAAAGACGGATGAAACCAAAGGTTTATATCGACGGCAGGGAGGGTACCACCGGCCTGCAGATCTATGAACGGCTGGGCGGTCGGGACGACCTCGAACTGCTGCTGATCGACGAGGACAAACGCAAGGACACCGAGGAGCGCCGCAGGTTCCTCAACGCGGCCGACATCGTGTTCCTCTGCCTGCCGGACGCGGCGGCGCGGGAAGCGGTCAGCCTGATCGAGAACGAAACGACCCGCGTGATCGATGCTTCGACTGCGCACCGTACCGAGTCGGACTGGGATTACGGCTTTGCCGAGCTGTCCAAGGTGCACAGGGCTGCGGTCGCGGCCTCCAAACGGGTGGCGAATCCGGGCTGCCACGCGAGCGGGTTTATCTCCTCGGTGTACCCGCTGGTCGCGCGGGAGGTGGTACCCGCGGATTTTGCGTTCACCTGCTCGTCGCTGACCGGCTACTCGGGCGGCGGGAAGAAAATGATCGCAGAATACGAGGATGAAAACCGCGACCCGCGGCATGCCTCCGAGCGGATTTACGGCCTGAACCTGCAGCATAAGCATCTGCCGGAAATGGAATATGTCTGCGGCCTGACCCAGCCGCCAGTATTTGTGCCGGTTGTGGGCGATTTTTACAAGGGTATGGCGACGACGGTCATGTTGCCCTGCGTGGACGCCCGCCGCGTGCAGGAAGCGCTGGAAGCGCACTACGAGGGGCAGCGGCTGGTCACGGTCGCGCCGTTCGGCGGGGAAGAGCCGGTCATATACGCCAATACGCTCGCGGGAAAGGACAGCCTGCGGCTAATCGTATGCGGCCACGCGCGGCAGGCGATCGTGACCGCCCTGTTCGACAATCTCGGCAAGGGCGCGTCGGGCGCGGCGGTGCAGAACATGAATATCATGCTGGGGCTGGACGAAGCCACGGGATTGACGGTATAATAAAAACAGCGTATCCTATCTATTTCGCGCCGCTTCGGGCGGTAAGGAGAAATGCAGCTATGAAAATTATTGACGGCGGCGTGTGCGCCGCAAAGGGCTTTACTGCGGGCAGCATCCGCAGCGGCATCAAGGACAGCCGCGCGGACGACGATACCGCGATTATCTTCAGCGCGTGCGAGTGTACGGCCGCGGCGACCTATACGATGAACCGCGTCAAGGCCGCGCCCCTGTATGTGACGATGGAGCATTTGGAAAACGGCGTGGCGCGCGCGATCGTCGCCAACGCGGGCAACGCCAACGCCTGCGCGCCGGACGGGATGGAAAACGCCCGCCGCATGGCCAAGGCCGCGGCGAAGGTGCTCGGCGTGGATGAGGACGACGTGGTCGTCGCCTCGACCGGCGTGATCGGCCAGCGCCTGCCGGTCGAGTGCATCGAGCAGCACCTGCCCGAAATTGTGCTGGACGGAAACGGCTCGGAAAAGGCCAACCGCGCCATCATGACGACCGATACCAAAACCAAGACCGCGGCGGTCGAGTTCACCATCGGCGGCAGGACCTGCCGCATCGGCGGTATCTGCAAGGGCAGCGGCATGATCCACCCCAATATGGGGACCATGCTGTCTTTCCTGACGACCGACTGCGCGATCACACACGAAATGCTGGCCGAGGCGCTGCAGGAGAACGTGCGCAAGACCTATAACCGCGTCACGGTGGACGGGGACACCTCCACCAACGACATGTGCGTGGTGCTGGCCAACGGACAGGCGGGCAACGAGCTGATCGAGTGGCAGGACGAGGAGTACCAGGCGTTCTGCAAGGCGCTGAACGAGGTCAACACCCGTCTGGCGCGCCAGATCGCGGCGGACGGCGAGGGCGCGACCAAGCTCGTGACCTGCACGGTCAAAAATTCCCGCTCCGAGGAGGCGGCCGAGCGGCTGGCCAAGGCGGTCGTGGGTTCCAACCTGGTCAAGGCGGCGATGTTCGGCGCGGACGCCAACTGGGGCCGCGTGTTGTGCGCGATGGGCTACTCCAAGGCGCCGTTCCGGCCGGAATATGTGTCCGTGGCGTTCGAGTCCGCGGCGGGCTGCGTGGCTGTGTGCGAAAAGGGCGCGGCGCTCGATTTTGACGAGGCGCTCGCCAAGCAGGTGCTCTCGGAAAGCGAGATTACCATTCAGGTGGACGTGGGCGAGGGGACGGACTGCGCGACCGCGTGGGGCTGCGACCTGACCTATGATTATGTAAAGATCAACGGCGATTACCGGACCTGATTAATAAACGAAGAGGAACGAGACAAGATGGATACACAACTGGATGCAGAGCTGCGGGCCAAAATACTGGTTGAAGCGCTGCCGTTTATTCAAAAATATTACGGGCAGACGGTTGTCGTCAAATACGGCGGCAACGCCATGATTAATGAGGAGCTGAAAGACGCGGTCATTCATGACTTGGTGCTGCTCAACCTGGTCGGCGTCAAGGTGGTCGTGGTACACGGCGGCGGGCCGGAGATCTCGGATATGCTGAAAAAGATCGGCAAGGAGTCCCGCTTTGTTAACGGCCTGCGCTACACCGACCGCGAGACCATGGATATCGTGCAGATGGTGCTGTGCGGCAAGGTCAACAAGGATCTGGTGACGCTGCTGGAAAAAGCGGGCGGCCGCGGCGTCGGCCTGGGCGGCATGGACGGCGGCATGTTCCAGGCAAAGCGCCTGACCGACCGCACCGGTACGGATTACGGCTATGTAGGCGACATCGTCGAGGTCAATCCGGCGCCGGTGATCGATATGCTGGAAAAGGGCTATATTCCGGTCGTCTCGACCGTCGCGCAGGGAATCGACGACGAAACCAATTACAACATCAACGCGGATACCGCGGCCTGCAAGCTGGCGGTCGCGCTGGGCGCGAAAAAGCTCATCCTGTTGACCGACGTGCGTGGGCTGATGCTCGATCCGGAGGACGAATCGACGCTGCTGCGCTTCCTCAAGGTTTCCGAGGTACCCAAGCTCATGCGCGACGGCGTTATCAAGGGCGGCATGATCCCCAAGGTGGACTGCTGCGTCGAGGCGGTGCGCAAGGGCGTGGAAGCGGCCAATATCCAGGACGGGCGCGTCAAGCACTCCATCCTGATCGAATTATTATCCAAAGTGGGCGTCGGTACGATGTTCCAGTGAGAAAGAAGCGAGGAAAATGACCTACCAAGAACTCAAGGCCGAGGAAAGCAAATATGTGATGAACACCTACGGCCGTTTCCCGATCGCGCTCGACCGCGGTGAGGGCGCGACGGTATGGGACGTCGAGGGCAGGAAGTATATCGACCTGGCCTCGGGCATCGGCGTCAACTGCATGGGCTACAACAACCAGACCATCATTGACGCGATCACCGCGCAGGCGCACAAGCTGATGCATGTTTCCAACCTGTTCACGACCGAGCCTATGGTATGGGCGGCGAAAAAACTGGTGGAGAAAACGCATCTGAACGGCAAGGTGTTTTTTGCCAATTCGGGCGCGGAGGCGAACGAGGGCGCGATCAAGCTGGCGCGCAAATATTCGTTCGACAAGTACGGCGAGGGGCGCTACAAGATCGTCACGCTCGTCAATTCCTTTCATGGCCGCACGGTGACCACGCTCAAGGCCACCGGCCAGGACCGTTTCCATAATTATTTTTTCCCGTTTACCGAGGGCTTTGATTACGCGGAGGCAAACGACTTTGATTCGGTCCGCCGCAAAGCGGACGATATGGCGTGCGCGGTCATGCTCGAGCTGGTGCAGGGCGAGGGCGGCGTGCTGCCGCTCGAACCGGCATTTGTAAAGCAGGTCGAGGCGCTCTGCCGCGAAAAGGACCTGCTGCTCATCATCGACGAGGTGCAGACCGGCGTCGGCCGCACGGGCAGCCTGTTCTGCTTCCAGCAGTACGGCATCCGTCCGGATGTCGTCACGATGGCCAAGGGGCTGGGCGGCGGCATGCCGGTCGGCGCAGTGCTGGCCGCGGAAAGCTGCGCGGGTGTGCTGACCCCCGGTACGCATGCGACGACCTTCGGCGGTACGCCCATCGTGTGCGCCGCGGTGAACGCGGTTCTCGATACCGTGGGGGAGGGGCAGTTCCTCGCTGCGGTCAGGGAAAAGGGCGAGTACCTGAAAAACGGCATCCTGTCCATCGGCTCCCCCAGCATCCATGGCGTGCGCGGCATGGGGCTGATGCTGGGCATCATTGTGGACGAGGGTAGGCACACGGCCTTTGCCAATAAACTGATTGAAAAAGGCGTGCTTGCGATCACGGCGGGCAAAAACGCGGTGCGCCTGCTGCCGCCGCTGACCATATCCAAGGAAGAAATGGATGAGGCGCTGACCATTATGAAAGAGGTGTTTTAATTGAAGCATTTGCTCAAGCTGCTCGACTGCTCGACCGAGGAGATCATCGGTCTGCTCGACCTGGCCGACCAGCTTAAATATGAAAAGAAGCACAATATCTCCCACCGCCATCTGGAGGGCAAAAGCCTGGGCATGATCTTCCAGAAGTCCTCCACCCGCACCCGCGTCTCATTCGAGACCGGTATGTATCAGCTCGGCGGCCAGGCGCTGTTCCTGTCCAACCGCGACCTGCAAATCGGCCGCGGCGAGCCGGTGCAGGATACAGCGCGCGTGCTGTCCCGTTATCTGGACGGCATCATGATCCGCACCTATGAACAAAAAGAGGTCGAGGACCTTGCGGGCTACGGCACCATCCCGATCATCAACGGTTTGACCGATTTCTGCCATCCCTGCCAGGTGTTGGCCGACCTGATGACCATTCGCGAGAAGTTCGCGGTGCTCGAAGGGCTGAAGATGTGCTACATCGGCGATGGCAACAACATGGCCAACTCCCTGATCGTCGGCGGCCTCAAGACCGGCATGAAGGTATCGGTCGCCACGCCCGAGGGCTACCGTCCCCATCCGGAGGTTATGGCGTTTGCCGGCGCCAATCCGGATTTCTCCATCACGGACGACCCGATGAAAGCCGCGGAGAACGCGGATGTGGTTATCACGGACACCTGGGCCTCCATGGGCATGGAGGCCGAAAAGGAAGTGCGCATGCAGGCGTTCCAGGGCTATCAGGTGAACGACGAGCTGCTCGCCGCCGCCAAGCCGGGCTGCATGGTGCAGCACTGCCTGCCCGCCTACCGCGAGCAGGAGATCACGACCAAGGTGTTTGAGGAGCATGCGGACGAGATCTTTGAAGAGGCGGAAAACCGTCTGCACGCGCAAAAGGCGGTCATGGTCACGCTTATGGGCAGTCGGGAATAAATAAAAAAGAATGCGCGCCGCTTTTTAGCGGCGCGCATTCTTTTTTTATCGGTTTTGCGGCATCTGCCAGGCAAAATGGTTGCAGTGGAGCAGGTGTTCGGCCTTTTCCGAACAGGGTTCGCCTAATTCTTCCTGATACAAAGCCTGCACCGCGGGGTTTTCATGTGAGAAACGCAGGTCAGCGTGCCGGTCGAGGTCGTACAGCACATTTCCGCGCCAGACCGCCTTTTCGCGGTCGGTTCCGTCGATCGGTTGGCCGCCGCCGCCCGCGCAGCCGCCCGGGCAGGCCATGATCTCAACAAATTCATACTTCACCTCGCCGCGCTTGAGCGCGTGCAGCAGGTGGCGCGCGTTGGCCAGACCGCTCGCGACCGCGCAGCGCAGCGGGGTGCCGGCGAGGTCAAAGGTCGCTTCGCGCCAGCCGCCGCGGGTAATATTGCCGCGCACATCGTGGAACGCGTCGGCCGGCGGATTCTCGCCGGTGGCAAGGAAATAGGCGGAACGCAGGGCAGCCTCCATCACGCCGCCCGTTGCGCCAAAGATCACGCCGGCGCCGGTACCATCGCCCAGCGGCGAATCAAACGGGGATTCGGCGAGCACGGGTACGTCGATATGCTCGGCGCGCACCATGCGCGCAAACTCGCGCGTGGTCAGCACCAGGTCGACGTCCGGACCGGCGGCGGTGGACTGCATGCCAGGCAGCTCGCACTCCGCTTTTTTCGCCACGCAGGGCATGATGGAAACGCTGAAGATCTTTTCCGGCGCGAGGCCGAGGCGTTTTGCCAGCCAGGTTTTGCTGACCGCGCCGAACATCTGCTGCGGGGATTTTGCCGTGGACAGGCGTCCGGTCAGCTCGGGGTATTGGGACTTGAGGAACCGCACCCAGCCGGGGCAGCAGGAGGTGAACATCGGCATGTCGGAAAGGTCGCCGTCCCGCAGGCGGTGCAGCAGCTCGGTACCCTCCTCCATGATGGTCAGATCAGCGGAGAACGTTGTGTCATAGACGTATTCCGCGCCCATTTTGCGCAGGGCGGTAACCAACTGGCCGATGGTCGCCGTGCCGGTGTCCATGCCGAACGCCTCGCCCCAGGCCGCGCGGACAGCGGGCGCAATCTGGACGACTGTGACCTGGTCCGGATTGGCGAGCGCGGAAAATGCCTTGGCGGTGTCGTCCCGTTCGCGCAGCGCGCCGGTCGGGCAGTGGGTGATGCACTGGCCGCACAGCGAGCAGTCCGCTTCCTTGATGAAACGGTTGCCGGAGACGTCAATGGTCGTGCGGGCGCCCGAGCCGCTGACATCCCAGACGGAAAGCGACTGCACCTTGTCGCAGACCTGCACGCAGCGCATACATTTGATGCACTTGTTGACATCGCGGAACAGGGGAAACGTGGTGGTCCATCCCAGCTTTTTCCCGCGCGCAAGATCAGCGGGGTAGGGGATGTTCAGAACGCCCAGGTCGGTCGCAACCTTCTGCAGCTGGCAGGTACCGGAACGCACGCAGGTCGCGCATTTATTGTCGTGCTGAGACAGAATCAGTTCGACGTTGGTGCGGCGCGCCTGGCGGACCCGCGGCGAGTTGGTATGGATGACCATACCATCGCGCACCACGTTGTTGCAGGAGGGGACGAGCTTGCCCTCGCCCTCGACCTCGACGCAGCAGACGCGGCAGGCGGAGATCTCGTTCAGGTCTTTGAGATAGCACAGGCTGGGGATTTCGATATCGACGCTGGCCGCGGCGTCCAGGATTGTCGTTCCGGCGGGAACCGAAACCGGAATATCATTGATCGTAAGGTTTACCATTTGGACGTCCGCCCTCCTTTGAAGATGCCATAGCCGAAATGGTCGCAGCGCAGGCAGCGCGAGGTCTCCTGCTGGGCTTCCTCTTCGGTCATGCCGCATTTGACAAGTTCAAAATTATCGATGCACTCCGCGAGCGGGCGGTTCTTCAATTCCACGCGGCCGCAGGCGGGGGAGTTGGTCAAATGGGCGGGCGGGATGTCCACATCGACCGTGATGACATGGTGGTATCCGAGGTGCTGGTCGATATTGGCGGCCGCGACCTTGCCGGCCGCAACCGCGCGGATAACGGTCGCGGGACCGGTGACCGCGTCGCCGCCCGCAAACACATGGGGCGTGTTGGGTACGAAAGCATCGGACTCCGCCTGGATCTTGCCGCGGACAACAGGGGTGACCTGCTCGAACGGCTTTGCGTCAATCGCCTGGCCGATGGCGACGATAACGATATCGCAGGGGATGCGGAACAGCGGTTCCCGCGCGTTTTTCGGGCGCGGACGCCCATCCGAGCCATACTCGCTGATGATCTGCGGACGGGTCCAAAGCGCGGTAACATGGCCGTTTTCATCCGCTTCGATGTGATCGGGCGCCTGCAGGGGAAGAATCTGGCAGCCCTCGCCCTGCGCGTCCTCGATCTCCTCCGCGAGCGCGGTCATATCGGCGACGCGGCGGCGGTAAACACAGGTGACGGATTCCGCGCCCAGCCGGATGGCGGTGCGGGTGGCATCCATCGAGACGTTGCCGCCGCCGATCACGCAGACGCGCTTGCCCTTGAAATCCGGCGCGCGGCCCTCGCCGATATCACGCAGGAGCTGGACGGCGGCGTATACGCCATGGCTGTCCTCCCCCTCGATACCAAGCTTTTTGTCGTTATGCGCGCCGATGGCGATATATACCGCGTCGAACTGTTCCTCAATATCGGAGAACGCGATGTCGCGGCCGATGGCGGTATCCGTATGTACCTCGATGCCGGTGGAGAGGATAAAGGAGATGTCCGCGTCCAGCTTCTCCTGCGGCAGGCGGTAGTCGGGGATGCCGTAGCGCAGCATGCCGCCGAGCTGCGGCCGCTGGTCGTATACCACCACCTGATGCCCCATCAGGGAAAGGAAATAGGCGGCGGAAAGCCCGCCTGGGCCGCCGCCGATCACGGCGATGCGCTTGCCGGTGGACGGAGCGCAGGGGGGCGGCGTTTTGCCGGTCGCGTGGTCGCAGGCAAAGCGTTTGATACCGCAAATATTGACCGCGTCGTCCACCATGCGGCGGCGGCAGCGCGCCTCGCAGGGATGCTCGCAGACATAGCCGCAGACCGTGGGGAACGGGTTGTCCTTGCGAATCAGGCGCACCGCGTCGTCATACCGGTGCGCGCGGACCAGGGCGATGTAGCCGGGGATATCCACGCCCGCAGGGCAGAGCGCCACACAGGGGACCGGCTGGTTCAGGCCGAACAGGCAGCGGCCATGCTCCACATGCGAAAGATAGTCCTCGCGGAAGCCCTGCACGCCCTGCAAAACCATGCGCGCGGCTTCGTAACCGATCGCACAGTCTGCGGTATCCTGGATAACGCGGGCGGTTTTTTCGATCAGGTCAATGGTTTCGACTGTGGCGGTGGAGTCAAGCACACTTTCGAGAAGCGAGGTGAGCTGGCCGAGCCCAATGCGGCACGGAACGCATTTGCCGCAGGTCTGCGCATGGCACAGGCGAAGGAACGAGAGCGCCATATCGACCGGACAGAGGCCCGGGGGGCTTGCGCTCAGACGACGCTCAACATCGCGGTACAGGCTTTCGACAACTGTCTGCGCGCGGCCAGGCGTCTCGATGGATAATCTGCTCAATTTACATCCTCCCTCGATGAATATTTTATACATACATACAATTGAATCATAGACCAATTGCAGAGAAAAGTCAACTGCGAAACCGATACCGCGCAAAAAATTGGAAATACCGGACCTCTGGATCAGGGTGGGAAAGGGGGATGGATTGCCGCAAAATCGAGGATAGGAGAGGGAAGAAGCGCGTTTTTGCGCAAAGCGAAAGCTCTTGACAGGGAAGACCGGTATTTGGTATACTTTTTATCAGAACATCTTAGCATAACAAAATTTCATTATCCGGGTGTAGCGCAGCTGGTAGCGCGCCTGCTTTGGGAGCAGGATGCCGCAGGTTCGAATCCTGTCACTCGGACCAATGCGAATGGTGATACAGTATTTGAAAATGCTGTATCACCATTCGCTTTTTTATTGCTGCAAGCAAATGGTGGATGCGGTCAGCATGACTTGATCCTTTATGGAGACCACGCCGACACCGAGCTCTTGCAGACGCTTCATATACATATAAGCGTCCGGGCTGCTGCGGCATAGCCGGGTCATACTCTTTACGACCACAGTATCCATCCGTCCTTCTGCGGCGGCCTGTGTGACCTCCCGCAGTCCGGGGCGGTCCGGGAAAACACCGCTTCGGATTTCGCGGGTTTCGCCGGTAATCACCCATCCCTGCTCTTTGGCCCAGCAGCGCAGATACTCCATCTGGCAGTCCAGCACTTGGCTTGTGCCGCCCCGGTCGATCCGTCCGTAAAGCCAGACACGCTTTGGTGTTGCCATGTGCTCACCCCGCTTTCTCGGCAGGGACGTAGCTGACATAGACGCCCTTGCGTGTGTTCATGGTGATGTCCGGCATGGGGAGCGGCAGGGCCTGCGGGATGGAGACGACGCCGACACAGTGATAGTGAATGGAGAGCTTCTGCTGCCACACGCCGTCCACCTTTTCCGCCTGATGAACCTCGATTTTTTCAATCAGCTCATTGAGCATCCTCGGGGTCAGCTTCCTGGCCCGCGTATATTTGCGGACGGCGGAGATGAACATATCCGCCGTGACGGTCTTGCTTTTGGTACGCTCCACAGCGTCCTGCAAGGCTTTTATTTTATCCCGCAGCTCCTTTTGCTCCGCCTCATACTTGGACGACATCCGAGCAAACCTCTCGTCGGTGATCTTGCCCGCTACATTGTCCTCATAGAGACGTTCAAACAGGCTGTCCAGCTCCTTGTCACGGTAGATGGTGGCGTCCAGCTCCCGGAGTGTGGTGCGCACCTCGTCCGCAGCGGCTTTCTGAGAGAAGCCCATCATCAGCTTGGCGAACTCTTTTTCATAGTGACTGACGAACTTCGTCAAGCGCCGGATTTCCGCCAGAATGACCTGTTCCAGAAAGTCAGCCCGGATGTAGTGGGTTGAGGTGCAGGTTCCACGGTTGCCCTTGTAGTTGGAGCAGTTGAAGTAGGTGATTTCTGGATTTCCCTGGTTGAAGTGGAAATGCAGATTGCTTCCGCAGTCGGCGCAGACCAGCAGGCCGGAAAACATATTTTTCTCACCCTCATGGGTCCGGCGCTTGCGGATTTTTCCTCGCTTCTCTTGAATCTTCTCCCACGCGGATCTCTGGATGATTGGCTCATGCACATCCAGGAAGATGGCCCAGTTCTCACGGTCATTCTCCAGCCGCCGCTTATTTTTGTAGGACTTGGAGTAGGTCTTGAAGTTGAGCACGTCCCCGCAATATTCTTGAAGCGTCAGGATTCGGGTGATGGTGGAGCTGTTCCAGTGGCAAGGGTCATATTTGGGAGCCTTGCCGGGCCGGTGGATGCCCTTTTGCTGCCAGTAAAAGCGCGGCGTCAGGATGCCATCCTTAGAGAGCGCGTCCGCAATTTGCTCCACACCGCAGCCGTCCAGGCTCATGCGGTAGATGCGACGGACCACAGCGGCAGCTTCCTCGTCAATAATCCAACGCTTGGGATCATCCGGGTCTTTCTGGTACCCATAGGGGGGCTGGCCCATCGGTTCCCCCGCGTTGCCCTTGATTTTATTGCTGATGCGGCGCTTCTTGCTGATGTCACGGCTGTACCATTCGTTAAATAAGTTTTTGATCGGAGCAAGCTCATTTTCACCCTCGTCCGTGTCGATGTTGTCAGAGACGGAGACAAAGCGGATGTCATGCTCCGGGAAAAAATCCTCCATCAACTTGCCGACCTCAATGTAATTCCGTCCCAGGCGGGAAAGATCCTTCACAAACACGGCGGAAGCCTTGCCCTGCTCGATTTCTGCCAGCATCGCTTGGAAGCCGGGACGTTCCATCGTAACTCCGGAGATGCCGTCGTCATAGAAGTGAAGCAGGTGGGTATAACCTTTTTCTTTGGCAACTTTCGCCAGCAGCTTCTTCTGGTTCTGTATGCTGTAACTATCGCCTTCAAGATTGTCGTCACGGGAGAGACGTTCGTATAAAATCGCTGTGTTCTCTCGGGTGATTCTGCTTTTTGACTGTTTCATAAAGCCTCCTTTCCGGCAGTCAAACAAGCAGTATTTACAAAATGGTTATACCACAGCAGACTGCCGCTGTCACGGATGCGGCGGACTATTCAGTGCAAGCCTCGGCCCGCAACAGGTTGAGCAGAAGAGAAGTGAGCGTTTCCGCCCCCTCCTCTTGAAAGACAGGCTCTACAAGAAACGTCCGGCCCTGGATATGGTAGGTGGCGGACGCAGCAAGTTCCTTACTTTTGGGGGCAGGCGGATGTTTGTCCCGCCCCCGTATAGATTTGAGGGGATATGCCATGATCTACCTCCCAAATAGAGAAGCAGCTGCGCCGGAAAGGGATGTGTCTGCATAAGCATAAAGCAGCAGCTCTCCGGCGCGGCTGCGTTTAGTGCGTTTAGTTTTTGGGGGACATTTCCGCCGTATTTGCCACGCACCCCCGGCGATGGGAATGTTGCAGGCCGCCCCTGGCAGGGCTGTCATAGCTCCACAGCGTCGCTCGAAACGTGCGCCGCAGGGCTCCCCCTCTGACGTGGGAGGTCGTTACGAAAGTCTCATTATGTCCCCGCGCTGTCGTCGCGCCCGGTATGCCATGCCGGGTCTAAGGACTGCGTTGATCGCTCGGCCAGCTTGTCCATCACCTCCTGAAGCTGGCTGTCGTGGCGGCGCTCCTTATGCCGCTGTTCACGCGGGGTTGTGCCTGCAATACTGTTTATTCAGTTGTACTAGAAGGGACTAAAAAATATGTCCTTCACTAAGCACGAAAAATGGGCCTGTTTGTTAAGTAGTTTTGAATGTCTTTTTGAGTTTTTTTCTTGCAGTATGAAGCGTGAGGGATATTCCGGCCTTCGATACCCCCTCCAATTCCGCAATCTCAGTTACACTTTTCCCCTCGGCGTAGCGCATCCACATGCGGCGGAATTGTGTCGTGCTCAGGCAGCTCCTGATCTTTTGCATGAGCATAGTGCGATCCGCATCCCTGGCCGCCAGCTCGATGGCTCCAAGCATCAGCTCCTCTAGGGATGGCTCGGCGGCATCCAGCCGCTCATCCAACGGCAGGACATGATCGTAGAAACCACGACCGGCCTTCTCTGCGGCATGATAGTCGTGGTCGGACCATTCCTTCCATTTTTGAAATTCTTCCTCATTGGCGAAGTCGGCGCGTGTTAGCCGGATGTGTACATCAGTAACGCTCCTGCAAACAATGGCATTCCGATCATACTTATTTAGGGTGTAATCGCTTCTACGGTCATACATTATAAAACTTCCTTTCAGTTTTATTATGGTATTAAAACTGAAAGGTGGGGGGGAGCGACACTTAGCTGTCCTTCTGTAAAATATATAATATATTGTAAGATGTAAAATGCGGTACCCTCTCTAAAAAGGGCACCGCATTTTATTTAGTAGGGGCTAGATTCCTCGAGAACTAACATATTTTACACTACTAGCTTCTGGTATTTATCTTTTGAGAACCTCGATTTCTCCAGATATATATTCTGTTTTATCGCCATTGTTTTTAATCGATACTCGATAGGTACCAGGAACTTCGAGTGTATCAATGAAAGCAATCTTTCCTCCATGATCTTTAGTAATTGTGATGGGTGCCGAGAAATCAGTTGTACCTACAAAGCCGACATCGAAATGACGTTCATGATCTTCCACATCGATAGTTAAAAGAATATACTCATCTTCAGCAACGTCAAAGTCGTCCCCATTGCCCTGGTAATAATGTTTTGTCTGTCCAGCTTCTAGACGGCTACTTCTTATGCTCCAAGATCCAGTAGTTCGACTTCCAATCGTTGGTTGAGTACCGACCGTAGAATTATATTCGTCCTCAGAAACTTGACGTATGCCATCTTGACTGGCAATAAAATACATAAATTCGCTTGAGTCGGTCGCTTCCGTCGTTTCATCAATCGTGGCAGTATCATTACGTGATGTGTGGCCAGTATATTCGGACTCTGTGACCTGAATTCCATCAACAAAATAGAGATATGACCCACCATCGGAAGCTGCCTTTACTTCATCTCCAATTTGAGGGACTTCAGATGCAAAGGCAACCGTACATAAGGTTACAACCGCTAGAGCAAGGGTTCCAATATAGGCCAGATATTTGCGCTTTTTCATAATACATACTCCTCTCGTTTAATAGGCTTACTATATACATCTAGATATTCTAAACCATATTGGTGCCCCCTCCTCGGTTGATTTAAAAATACATACTCAATAGTAAGAATATGTATTTTTATATTACTGTCAAAAAGCGTATTGAGAGTTCATATCATATTCAAACTTCTCAATATCACCATCCGATTTATCGGAATTAGAATAGAAGTAATCACAAATGTCGAACCAGTCATAACCGCTGTACTCAGCCAAGTCACCTGCGTAATTCTGCCCAATCATTCCAGACCCTCTGCCTGTTGAGTCTCTATTATACTGTGTTTCGAACATTGAGCCATCGCTGTTAACAATACCTACTCCGCCGACAGCGTTGATTGCGTCAGTGCTTCTTGGGTATTCAGAATCTTTTACATAGTGCTGATCTCTGGTATCATCGTAGACATCAAATCCCTCGCCCCAATATTTGTAATAGTAGCAATGAAACCATCCATACATTTTTACTGCCATAGCTCCAGCCTTAAGAGACTCATATGGCGAAGTAGAAGCAACCCATTCATTTGGCAAGACATTTTTTACATAATAGTAGAATTCCATTGTATCAATCTCTCCGACGACGCCATTTTGCCTCTCGGAAATCATAACACGAATCGTCGAAGGGATAGGGCAATCGTTCGGATCGTATGATGCATACGTCTCGAAATTCTGCAACAGGGCCTCTTCGCCACTCAGAGTTGTTCCGTTAAGACGAGCGTGCTGAATAATAGTTTGCTGCTCTTCAGAACCATCATCAAATGCAATGCCCTTTCTCTGCATCTCATCAATATTTGCCTCAGACCATTGAAGAAGCTTATATTCATTATTGTTGTCACGTCCAAAAATGAAGATAAAGAAGTTAGTTCCCGTGAACATTTCGCGGTTGTCTTCCTTGGCATCGAGATCCATCGATACATAATAGGTAACTAAATCAGAAAAATCGCTATATGTGCCATAATCAACAAAGGCGATTGTTCCATCTGCTGATGGAATTTCTTTGTATTGGAGTAGATTTAGAGATTCAACATTCCAAAATCCAATATTGTCTTTTGCATTTTGCGTACTTGCTGGGCCGAAGAATAAGTTTTCTAAGCTTTCGTTTAAATTTCCGGCAGTTAGAGAAATAAATGCATCATAATCTGCATTCGAGATAGAGGTTGTGACATCTTGCATAATATTCACAATTTCTGCATCTGTGGAATCTTGGGATGCTTCCGCTGCAAGCGCATGAACAGGATACGTTAATACGAGACATAAAATTAAGCATGCTGAAATTACGCGTTTCATATGGCCCTCCCATTTCTAAATATAAGTGATTCTATTTTCAATAAACTATCTTTACGCTTCTTCGCCTTCGGTTGTAATAGTCAGAGACTCGCTCTGTGCGCCGCTCCAAACGGTTACTGTTGCCTGTGCACGATACTCGTATCCAGAGGTGATATTGACTGACCTACTAAGGCTTAGCATCTCGTCATATTCAGAGAGAGACCAGTTGCCGACCGTCTCCCATCCTGTCCCGTCATTTTCTTGAATTTTAAGTATGATCTGACATCTGGTAGTTGAATCCATATAGCCGCTTACATATGCAGTGGCAGTGGCGTTCCCTCCTCGTACACTGATAATGCAATAGCAATTGCTAATCAATGTCATCCTCTGTAGATTTGAAAGCTGACTCGTTGAGGGTACAGGCGCTTCTGATGACGCGGCATGTGCAGAGATGGATGTAGATGCTACTATCATCATGCATAAAAAGATTGCTACACCTGGAATGAACTTTTTGCGCAAAATTGTTTTTGTAAACATCGGAAACCACTCCTTTTAGCTGTTTGCATATTATAACGATCACATAATGTAAATGGGGACTCACCAAATGACAAAATTTAAAGGGTGGGTTCTTGGGACGATACCTAAGAGCCCACCCTTGTTTTTACTCTATGGGAGCCTTATCCATTTCATATCCGTAAAGATAAAACCCTCGATCATAGCAATATTCAAGCGAATAAGGATCACCATTTGCTAATTCACGGAATCTGTCGCTAGTATGTTGTGCAAGCTCTTTCCCCGAATCTCCAGTTCCTCTATTTTGTACAATAATTGCGGTATGGTTAATATCTCCGTCTTGTTCGAAATCCATAGATACGGCATCACCAATTGTTAGGTCGGCCGAGGAAGAAGCCACACCAGCTCTCTTTCTCCAGTGCTCATAAAAATTGGAGGCAGCTCCCCAAGAGTTAGAAGGTTTTGAATCGGTATAATACCAATTTTTATTATCCATATGCGGCAAGAGAATTCCGCTCTTACGTGTACCCATACCACCAGCGACTAAACATTGAGAAACAAAATTCGTACAATCTTGCCATCCTCTTCTTGTAGCAGACTGCCCTGGAACACCATCCTCTAAGTCATTATAATCGTTTGTTGTAGTCGAATAGCCATTATATTCTGCATAGTATGGGTAATCGTCGTTATTAGTTTGATCCCACCAAGTAGACGCATATGTCCTTGCCGCTGACGAACTATAACCATTTGCGTAGGTCTCGATTCGGTCCAACAATTTCAGTTCTTCTAGTTCTACTAATGAAGGAATATTTCCACTACTCTCTGTGCCGCTATCGGAAATTGGCATCAAGGATTCTAGCTCAGCGTTAGAAGCACTTCTGCTACTAACTGTAGCAAGAATATTTTCATTCTTGCTAATATTCTCATACAAATCCATGAATCCAGCAAAGTCTTGAATTTCTTTTGTTAAACCACGATCAGTACCCTCGTATAGAGCAAAACTAATTGCATATTCCTGAAAATCTGAAGAATCTGGCGATGTACTTATACCAATTTCTTGAGCTCTTTCGGAAATATAGTTATAAGCATTCGGATACTTTTCAATCGCTTCATTTGCGTCAAGCAGAGGTTCTTTATAAAGCCTTACTTCGAATCCTTCATAGGAGAATGGAGTATATTCGACGGCATCTGATGTAATAGTTGAGTTTTCTAATGCCATTTGCCTAGCGGTATTTATCCCGTCCGAGTCGCTTGCAGCAAATGCTGTAATTACACAAGGAGATAGGATAGATAGAGTAGTTACGCATGCAATAATCTTTTTTACTTTCATAGCAACAGTTGATGATCTATTAAGGAGGC